>CAZULR010000015.1:0-21514 GCA_964621235.1 uncultured Acidimicrobiaceae bacterium | reverse complement strand
GCTCGATCGGCGGGGTCATCGGCCTGCCGTTCCAGGCCTACTACTCGGCCAGCAAATTCGCGCTCGAGGGGTGGGCCGAGGCCCTCGCGTGGGAGCTCAAGCCGCACGGCGTCCCCGTCACCCTGGTCGAGCCCGGCAACTTCCACACCGGGTTCACCGGTGCCCGCCGCTCCGTCCCTGCCGGGCCGGGAGACCCGTATGCGGAGGCTGCGGCCAAGGCCATCACCAGGATGGAGCGGGACGAGGCGAACGGGGCGGACCCGGAGCGCGTCGCCGCTGTCGTCGCCAAGGTGCTGACCAGGGCCCGCCCGCCCCGGCGCCTGTCGGTCGGACCCGCCGACGAGCGGATCGGGGTCCTGGCCAAGCGCCTGCTGCCCAATCGGTTGTTCGAGGCGGCCTCAGCCTCGAGCCTCGGCGTCTGAGGCCACCGGTGACGATCGTGTCGGAGGTTCCCGAGGAGGACGGGGGGCCACGTCGTTTTCCGCAGGGGCGGTTCCGGACGCCCGAGGGGGCGTGCGAACTGCTCCTCGTGCGCCACGGCCAGTCGGAGGACGCCGTGGAGGGGTGGGACTTTGCCCGGTTCGAGGGGCACGCCGACCCGCCCCTGTCCGCCCTCGGCAGGGAGCAGGCCCGACGCCTGGCCGCACGGCTCGTGACCGAGCCCATCGACGCCGTCTACGTGACCTCGCTGCGGCGCACCGCGGAGACGGCCGCGCCGGTGGCCGCGGCCACCGGACACGTGCCGGTGGTGGAGCACGACCTCCGGGAGATCTACCTGGGTGACTGGGAGGGCTGGGTCTTCGAGCAGAAGTTCGTCGACCGCGACCCGTTGGCCCTGCAGCTCGTCGAAGAGGAGCGGTGGGACCTGATCCCGGGCTGTGAGCCCATCGACGGGTTCGCCGCCCGGGTCCGGGCCGGCATCGAGCGGATCGCCGCCGCCCACCCCGACGGGCGCGTTTTGGTGGTGGTCCACGGGGGCGTCATCGGCGAGGTACTGGCCCAGGCCTCCGGATCGCGCCCCTGGGCCTTCATCGGAGCCGACAACGCCTCGATCTCCCACATCGTGGTGACGGAAAGGCGGTGGGTGGTGCGCCGGTTCAACGACACCACGCACCTCGACGACCGCCTCTCGGTCCAGGCCGCCCCCCTCATCTGAGGACCTGGCCGGGACGACTCCCGACCGACGGTCCGTCGGATCCTCAGGGGGCCGACACCCCCGTGGGCAGCGTGACCACCGTCGCCCCGCGGGAGCGGCGAAGTCCGAGGCGGGGGGCGGGGACGAGCAGCTGGTCGACTCGAAGCTGGTGCCGGAGCCGGCCGAGTCGGACGGCTCGACCTTGGCCGGCACGCCGCTCGACGTCACGCAGTAGGTGGCGGTGTCGCCGCCCCGACTCCAGTTGGCGCACGTGGACGGTTGATCGGCGATCGCCGTGCTCGTGAAGGTCAGGGAGACACCCACCACTCGGGTGACGATCGCCGACCTCCAGGTATCGAGGACGGTCAGAGCCGCCGAACTGTTGTAGACGCTGATCAGGATGGTCGGCGCCGCACCGGCGAACTTGCCGCCGATCGTAGTGCAGGTCACCGAGGAGCCACCGCCGCCCGAGCACGAGTAGGCGATGGTTCTCGTGGTGATCAGCGAGTTGGTCGAGCCCGACGAGGCGGTGGTGCTGAACAGCTGCCTCGGAGATGACCGGGCGAGGGTGATCGTCGAGGTCGTACCGCCGCTGGTCGAGGTGTCGACGGCCCGGAAGGTCGACTTCTGCGCCGACTTCACGTCACCGGCCAGCGCGTCCAGCTTGGCGGTGCCGGAGTCCCCGGCCGCCGTGGAGGCCGTGGCTCCATCGGTGGTGGTCGACGGGGACGACGCCCTGCCGCAGGCGGCCAGCAGTACCGTTCCGCTGAGCACCGCGTTGCCGATGGCGGACCTGCGGCCCCACCACGACGGGACCATCCGACGCTACCGCTGTGTCGATCCCGCCCCGTGGTTCCTCCAGGCACCTCGCCAGCGGTTCGGTGGGCCCCGCACATCGCTTCGCCGCCCTGGCGGCCCCTGGATAGGGTCGTCACATGTGCGACTCCCTCGTCGCCGTCCGTCCGGGGCGGGTCCTATTCGCCAAGAACAGCGACCGGGACCCCAACGAGGCCCAATTGCTCGACTGGCAACCCCGGAGGGACCACCCGGCGGGCGCCCATCTGCGCTGCACCTGGATCACCATCGACCAGGTACCGCTGACCCACGCCGTCCTCCTGTCCCGACCCTTCTGGACGTGGGGTGCCGAGATGGGAGCCAACGAGCACGGTGTGGTGATCGGGAACGAGGCGGTCTTTACCGACCAGGCCTACGCGCCGACGGGCCTGCTCGGCATGGACCTCGTCCGGCTGGGCCTCGAGCGCGCCGAGACCGCGGAGGGCGCCGTCGACGTCATCATCGACCTGCTCCGCCACCACGGGCAGGGGGGCGGGTGCAGCCTGGTCGACCCCGACTTCACCTATCACAACAGCTTCCTCGTCGCCGATCCGACCACCGCATACGTCGTCGAGACGGCCGGCTCACTGTGGGCCGTGGAGCAGATCACCTCCGGGGTCCGCTCCATCAGCAACGGCCTGACGATCCCCGGGTTCGCCCACCACGGGGACCGCCTCCGGACGTGGTACGCCCAGGCGCGCAAGCGGCGCGCCCTGACCGGGGTGTGCCCGGCCGAGTCAGTGGGAGACCTCATGTCCGTGCTCCGCACCCACGGCGCCCGTGGTCCGAACCCGCGCTTCGCGCCGTTCATGGGAGCGAAGGGCGCGCCCTGCATGCACGCAGGTGGGGGGATCCGGGCCACGTCACAGACCACCGGGTCATGGGTGGCCGAGCTCGGTGCCGACGGCGACCACCGCCACTGGGCGACGGGCACCGCGGCGCCCTGCACGGGGATCTTCCTCCCGGTCGCGGTGGACGATCCCCTCGACCTCGGACCCGATCCCACCGACCGCTTCGACCCCGATACCCGCTGGTGGCGCCACGAGCTGCTGCACCGTGCCGTCCGGTCCGACCCGGAGCGGCTCCTGGCCACGTATGCACCGGATCGCGACGGGCTGGAGGCCCGCTGGGTCCTCGACCGGCCGGACTCCGCCTCGGCCGTCGCCGAGGCCGATGCCCACGCGCGCCGGTGGCTCGACGCGGTGCGCTCGGCGGACGGGCCGGACCGGCGCCCCGGACGGGCACGGCGGTTCTGGTCAGTTCTGGACGACCAAGCCGGCATGCCCGTCGTCGGTGCCGGCGCCGGCGGCTGACCGACACGTCCCCGGCGGGCCCGTCACCGACCCACGGGCCGGGACGTCAGGCGCCGACCCAGACCGATTTGAGGTTGCAGAACTCGCGGATGCCGTGGGCGGTGAGCTCGCGTCCGTAGCCGGACGTCTTGACCCCACCGAACGGCAGCTCGTTGTACGAGGTGGTGTTGCCGTTGATGAAGACCATGCCCGCCTCGAGGTCGCGCACGAAGCGGGACCGCTCGTCGGCGTCGTCCGTCCAGGCGTTGGCGCCGAGGCCGAACTCGGTGGCGTTGGCCAGCTCGATGGCCTCGTCGATGTCGGCGACGCGGTACAGCGTGGCCACTGGACCGAACGCCTCCTCGGTGTGGATGCGCATCTCCGAGGTGATGCCCGTGAGTACCGTCGGCGGGTAGTAGTAGCCGGGTCCCTCCGGTACCGAGCCGCCGCACAGCACGGTGGCGCCCTTGGCGACGGCGTCGGCTACCAGCTCGATCATGTCCTGCTGCTGCTGGGCGTTGGCCAGCGGGCCGATGGTGGTCCCGTCGTCCATCGGGTCGCCGACGACGAGGGCGGACATCTCGGCGACGAACCGGCGCTCGAACTCGTCGGCGACGTCGGCATGGGCGATGAACCGCTTGGCGGCGATGCATGACTGCCCGTTGTTGAGCGTGCGGGCGGTGGTGGCCACCACCGCCGCCCTGGCGAGGTCGGCCGACGGCATCACGACGAACGGGTCGCTGCCGCCGAGCTCGAGCACCGACTTCTTGATGGCGTGGCCGGCTGCCGCGGCGACGGCCTGGCCGGCGGGGCCGGATCCGGTGAGGGTGACCGCCACGACCCGGTCGTCACGGATGACCGCCTCGACCCGCGACGCGCCGATGAGCAGGGTCTGGAAGCAGCCGTCAGGAAAGCCGGCCCGCTCGAAGAGCTCCTGCATGAACAGGGCGCACTGCGGCACGTTCGACGCGTGCTTCAATAGGCCGACGTTACCGGCCATGAGGGCCGGGGCGGCGAAGCGCATGGCCTGCCACAGCGGGAAGTTCCACGGCATCACGGCGAGGACCGGCCCCAGAGGCTGCCAGGCGGCGTAGGCGTCGGTCGCGCCCACCGCCGTCGCGTCGGCGGGCTCGTCGACCAGGAAGGACTCGGCGTGCTCGGCGAAGTACCGGCAGGCCTTGGCGCACTTCAGCACCTCGGCCTTGGCGGCGGCCAGGGTCTTGCCCATCTCCGTGGTCATCATGGCGGCGATCCTGTCGACCTCGGTCTCCAGGATCTCGGCGGCCCGGACCATCCAGGCGCCCCGCTCGGCGAAGGTCGTGGTCCGGTACGTCCGGAAGGTGGACGCGGCCCGGGCCAGGATGCGCTCGACCTCCTCGTCGGAGATCTCGTCGAAGGTCTGCTCGACCTCGCCGGTGGCGGGGTTGGTGGTGGCGATGGGCATGGGTCACCTCAGCTGCTGGTACGTGTACGGGCCCACCAGCGTGGCACGCCCGGGAGCGGCGGCGCGCCGGTCAGGCCGGCGGCGTGCGCAACTTGAACTGCGCACCCGTGGGGTCGGTCACGGTGGCCATGCGGCCGTACGGGGTGTCCATCGGCCCGTCGACCAGGGCCCCGCCCAGCTGCCGGGCCCGTGCCACGGTGGCGTCGACATCGTCGACGTCCCAGTAGATCGACCAGTGGTCGGGGACGCCCTCGGGCAGGAACGCGGCGGCGTCCATCACCCCGGCCAGCTGCCGTCCGGCGTCGTTGGGGTGGCGCAGGGTCGAGTACCGGAACTCATCGGAATCCCCCTCGACCTCGGTCCGCCACGCGAACGCCGAACGGTAGAACTCGAGGGCCGCGCCATAGTCGCGGGTGAGCAGTTCGAACCAGCTCGGTGCGCCGTGCTCCTCCAGGATCCCGAACCCCGGGAACGTCCCCGGCTGCCATGCACCGAGTCGGGCGCCGTTCGGATCGGTGAAGACCATGTTCAGTCCGAGATCGGCCACGGGGACCGGCGGCGACAGCGCCTCGGCACCTCGGGACGCCAGGGCGTCGTGCAGGCCGACGATGTCGTCCGTCGACAGGTAGATCTTCCAGGAGTCGTCCGCCGGCATGTCCGGTCCCATGTCACCCATGCCCCCGGCGACGGGTGCACCGCCCCGGTGGAACATGAAGTAGCCGCCGAATTCCTCACTGGGCTCCTGGGCCTCCCAACCGAACAGCGCGGAGTAGAAGGCGCGACTGCCCTCGACGTCCGACGTCCAGAGGTCGGCCCAGCACGGGGCCCCGACGGGGAAGCGGTCGACGGTAGGCATGGTGCCCTCCTCCAGTGGTCTCGTGTCGCTCCCGCCCGATGCTACCGACGGCCCATTCGGCATGCTCGGGGCGCGACCGGACACGATGGCCGCTTGCCGGTACGCCCCCCGGAACTTCGGGCAGTGGACCTGACAGCTCCGCCGGAGGCGTTAGCGTTGGCCCGGCGCCCGAGTGCGCCGACCGCCCGGAGGGAGCACCCGTGACCGACACACTGTCCGAGTCCACCGACACCGACGACCTGCTGGACGAGCTGCGCGACTGGCTGCACGACAACTGGGACGCCGATCTGAGCGTGGCCGAGTGGTGGGAGCGGCTGGGCACCTCGGGATGGGCCGCCCCGACCCTGCCCGCCGACTCGTTCGGCAGGGGCGTGGCCCGCAGTGTCGGGGTCCAGGTGACCAATGAGATCGCCGCGTTCGGTGCGGTGGGCGCTCCCTACGGTCTCGGTCTGTTGCTCGCCGCGCCCACCATCGCCGACCACGGCACCAGCCGGCAGATCGACACCCTGGTGCGCGACATCGTGACCGGGCGGGCGGCGTGGTGCCAGCTGTTCAGCGAGCCCGGTGCCGGCTCGGACCTGGCCGGTCTCACGACCCGGGCCGAGCGCGACGGCGACGAATGGATCGTGAACGGCCAGAAGGTGTGGACCTCGCTCGGCCAGACCGCCGACTTCGGGATGCTCATCGCCCGGACCTCGACCGAGGCGCCCAAGCACCAGGGGATCTCGTACTTCGCCATCGACATGCACCAGCCCGGCGTGGAGGTGCGTCCGCTGCGCGAGATGACCGGGCACGCCATGTTCAACGAGACGTTCCTGACCGATGCGCGGGTGCCGGACGACCACCTGATCGGTGGGCTCAACAAGGGCTGGGCCGTGGCCAACACCACCCTCGGCCACGAACGGGCCGGACTGGGCACGGGCGGCGGCAGCCGGGGCACGGTCGTCATGCCGGGCACGGTGGCCGGCAACCTGGACAAGCGGGTGGGGGACTTCGCGCCCACCGCCGGCGACCGTCCCGGGCGGCGGGCCGGGTCCGGCGTCCGGCCGTCGCGCCGTGACGACCTGCTGACGGGACTCGCCCGGGGCAACGGCACGAGCACCGATCCGCTCGTCCGCCAGGACCTCGTCCGGCTCTACACGCTGAACGAGTTGGGCCGGCTGAACGCCGAGCGCCTGAAGGCGACGCGGGCCGCCGGCGGCGACATCCCGGGCATGGCCAACATCGCCAAGCTGTCGATGAGCGCGGTCATGCGCCTCACCCGGGACCTCGGCCTGCGCATCGTCGGCGCGCAGGGCATGCTCCACGCGTACGACTCCGCCGACCAGGCCACCCTCAACCAGGCGACCGGCAACCCGTTCCTGCCCGGGGTGACCGGCTCCGCGCTCTACGCCCAGGCGCCCTCCATCTACGGCGGGACCGACCAGATCCAGCGCAACATCATCGGCGAACGCGTGCTCGGGCTGCCCAAGGAGCCCGGTAACGACAAGGACGTCCCGTTCTCGCAGCTGTTGAAGAACGGCTGAGCGGAGCGGGCCGTCAGCCCGACGCCGGGTCCTCGGCGTCGAACCACTCGGCGCAACCGGAGCCACAGAACCAGTGGTCGACGCCGTCGCGCACGCGATGCACGGCCGCGTCCTCCGGATCGACGGTCATGCCGCACACGGGATCGATCGCGGCTGCGGTGACCACCACGGTGGCCGACCCGCTGACCGCCACCCCGGGGGACGGCGCCCGGATCCCGGGAGTGACCGGCACGCGGGCGCCGGCCACCGGTCGGTCCACCGTGCCGCGTGCGTCACCCACCGACCGGTACCGCCCGGGGTCGGCCTCGAACCGCTCCCCGCAACGGTCGGAGCAGAACCACACCGACGTCCCGTCGTGATCGGTCCGTGCCGGCGCGTCCGCCGTGCGCACCTGCATGCCGCACACGGGATCGGAGGCGTAGCCCGACCCTCCACCGAATCGGTCCCGGTGCCGGGCGAGCCACCAGACCGCCCCGGCCACGACGAGGAGGACCAGGTTCAGGAAGGTCGTGTAGTCCCAGGCGATGTGCGTCGGGCGCATCCCGATCGCATGGTTGGTCGGCACGGCGCCGGCCACACGGAAGATCCCCTGGGTCGCCAGTCCGGCGACGACCATCAGCACGTAGAACAGCCCGACGATCCGAACGGTCAGGCGCCAGCCGTAGAACTTCCGGTAGACGAGGATGAGCGGCATGGCGATGAGGTCGGCGAAGATGAAGGCGATCACACCCCCGAAGCTGATGCCGCCGCCCCACAGCGCGGCGGCCAACGGCACGTTGCCGATGGAACACACCCAACTCGCCACGGCGATCAACGGTCCCACCATGGCGTTCTCGAGCGTCGTCCAGAAGCCGTGACCCTGGAGGAACAGCGCGTTCCACACGTGGTCGGGGACCAGGACGGCCAACAGGCCCGCCACCGTGTACCCGATCAGCAGCTCCTTGCGCAGCATGGTGACGTCGGCCACGGCGTAGCTCGAGGCGTCCGACCAGGCGGCGGGTGACCGCAGCTTCGTGCCCAACCGCTCGGCCTCGAGCTCGTCCTGACGCTCCTCGGACACCCCCGCCGGGGCGGCGTGGTCGTGGCCGCCACGGGTCCCACCGCCCAGTCGGGCCCGCGCCGCCGCCAGCAGGCGGGGCGTGAAGACGAACCCGCCGGTCAGGGCCAGCAGCACGATCATGATCGGTCCCCCGACGAATTCGGCCACGGCGAACTGCCAGCCGAGGAGGACCAGCATCACGAGCCCGAGCTCGACCACCAGATTGGTCGAGGCGATCATGAACACCAGGGAGCTGGTGAAGTCGGCCCCCTTGACGAACAGCGACTTGGCCATGGCCGAGGCCGCGTAGGAGCAGGAGGAGGAGACCATGCCGTAGCCAGAGGCACGGGCGACCGACGCCGGCCGGTGGTCACCGAGCTTGGCCCGCATCTGCTCCCTGGGCACGAAAGCCTGCACCACGCCGGACAGGGTGAAGCCGAGGACGAGGGCCCACAGGGTCTCCCAGAACATGTAGAGGCCCTCGCGCAGGCCGCGCGCGATGTCCACCAGGAAGGTGGCGACCCCCAGGGTCGGGCTCACGAACGCACCAGACGGGCGATGGCGGCGGACGCCTCGGCCAGCTTCGACTCCCGCTCCTCGCCTCCGGCCTCCACGGCCTCGGCCACGCAGTGGGCGAGGTGATCGTCGAGCAGGACGAGGGCCACCCCCTGGATGGCGCGGGTCACCGCCGCCACCTGGTCGAGCACGTCGATGCAGTAGCGGTCGTCCTCGACCATCCCGGAGATCCCGCGGACCTGTCCCTCGATCCGGCGGAGCCGTCTGAGTACGGCGTCCTTGTCGGCTGCGTAACCCGGTGCGTCCACGATCCTCCCTCGACGTCGTCCCGATACCCCCCCAGGGTACCAGGAGAGTACCGGTGGCCGACCGGGTGATCGGGCGGACGGGGGCGTCAGGCCCCGTCGTCGAGCCGGGCGAGCAGTCGGGCGGGGGCCACCGAGCGGAAGGCCTCCTCGCACAGCACCTCGACCACGGCCCAGTCGACCGTGCCGTCGAGGCGCACCCCGATCCAGCCCCGGGCGCCGACGTACGGGGGACGGAAGAAGCGGTCCGGGTCCGAGGCCACGAATCCCTCCTGGGCACCGGGTGGTGCGGCGCACCACAGATGGGGGAAGGCGTGCTCGTGGTGCCCGTCCGGCCACAGCGCCACGAACTGCCTCGTCGCGAAGAAGGCCGGCGCGCCATGGCTGGTGCGCTCGGTGGTACCGGGCAATGCCAGGCAGATCCGTCGGACCCGTCGCTCGATCGCCTCCATCCGGACCATGGCGCGATGGTGGCACGCCGGAGGCTCCGGCGTCGTCCGCGGCGCCGGCCCCGACGCGCCGCATGTCGCGCCACCAGGGGTCCCTATCCTGGGGTGGTGCCCGGTGCCTACGACCAGAGTCACGAGGACCTGGCCGCGTTGCTGGGCGAGGTGCCGTCCTATCGGACCCGTCAGGTCTGGGACGGCCTCTACCGCCGGGTGCTCCGTCCGTCCGAGATGACCGACCTGCCGCTGGCGCTCCGGGAGTCCCTCGACACGGCGCTGCCGCCCGCGCTCGTGCCCGTGGCCGAGCGTTCGTCGGACGCCGACCAGACGACCAAGTGGTCGTTCCGTCTCCACGACGGGTCCGTCATCGAGACGGTCCTGATGCACTACCCCGACCGGTCCACCGTGTGCGTGTCGAGCCAGGCCGGTTGCGCCATGGCGTGCAGCTTCTGCGCCACCGGCCAGTCCGGGTTCCGGCGTCACCTCACCTCGGGTGAGATCCTCGAGCAGGTCGCGGTGGCGTTGCGGGCCGCCCGGCCCCGTCGACTGTCGAACATCGTCTTCATGGGGATGGGGGAGCCGCTCGCCAACTTCGACAACCTGTGGCCGGCCGTCGAACGCATCCACGACGACTTCGGGCTCGGGGCGCGCAGCATGACGGTGTCGACGGTCGGGATCATCCCCGGCATCCGACGGCTGACCGCCGCGCCGCTCCCGGTCGGCCTGGCGGTGTCGCTGCACGCCGCCACCGAGCAGCTGCGCAACGAGCTCGTGCCGATCAACCGGCGGTACCCGATACCGGCGCTGATGGAGGCGTGTGCCGACTACCGGGCCGAGACCGGTCGCCGCGTGTCGTTCGAGTGGGCGATGATCGACGGGGTCAACGACGACGACGCGCAGGCCGAGCAGCTGGCCGGGCTCGCCACCGGCGTGCGCGCCCACGTCAATCTCATTCCGCTCAACCCGACCCCCGGCTACCCGGTGCGCGGCACACCGCGGGCCCGCATCGAGGCGTTCCGCTCGATCCTCGAACAGCGCGGCACGACGGTGACGATCCGGTCGACGCGTGGCTCGGACATCGACGCCGCCTGCGGTCAACTCGCAGCCGTCGGAGGGGCTCCGGCGCCGGTCACGCTGCACCGGCGGTGACCGGTGTGCCCTCCCCAGGGGACGGCGCGTCACCGTGACGTCGACGGCGGCAGCGGCCGACCCGTTCAGGTCGTTTTGACTGTTCTTTTCGCCACTGGATTCCTGACGTCAATGATCCCGAGGGACCAACAGCACTGCTGATTCCGCACAGTTCCACGTGAAACAAGTCACATAACCGTCGCGTCCGCATCGCCGCCGCGCAGCCGGGGCCGTCGCACGCCGCGCTGCGGGTCGGATCGCTCCGGCTCCTGGCCGCCGGCGGACTCCGGGCCCACCACGCGAGGGACCGGACCCGTCGGCCGACACCAGCACGTCATCCCCGCTCCGGCCACTTACAGTCGGATTGACTTGTATACGGTGCCGGGCCGGGATACCGTCACCGGGTGGCCAAGGACGGTAAGAAGTCGGACCGACGGGACGCGGACCGTCCGAAGGCCCGGAAGCCGGGGAAGAAGCGCACGGGCGCGGCGCGCGCGGCCGACGACGCGCCGGACGGACCCGGTGGCTACGTCGCCGGCGACCGGCCCGCACTCGCTCTCGTGGTCGACGTCACGTTGTTCGCGGTGGACCGGGGCGAGCTCGTCGTCCTCCTGGTGGAGCGGCGGCGTGCTCCCGACTCGGGGCGGTGGGCGGTGCCCGGCGCGGTGCTCGAGCCCGACGAGGAGGTGACCGCAGCTGCCACCCGCGCCGTCGTCGCCCGGACGGGCATCCTCGAGCCGTTCGACCGCGTGGAGCAGCTGGCCGTCTTCGACGCCCCCGGACGCGACCCGCGTACCCGTGTGGTGTCGACCGCCGTCCTGGCCGTGGCGTCGGCCGCCGCGCCACCGCCCGGAGGCGCGCTGGCGAGCGGGCGCTGGTGGCCGGTCACCGGCGTCGGGACCGGGGACGGCCCGACGATGGCCTTCGACCACGCCGACATCGTCGCGACCGGGATCGACCGCCTGCGGTCGCGCCTCGAGCACAGTGACCTCGCCACCGCGCTGGTGGACGAGCCGTTCACCATCAGCGACCTCCGACGCGCCTACGAGGCGGCCTGGGGCGTCGAACTCGAGCCCGCCAACTTCCGACGCAAGATCCTCGCCACGCCCGGGATGGTCGCGCAGACCGCGGGCACGCGGGTCGTCGGGACGGGCCGTCCCGCCGACCTCTACGTGCGCGGGTCCGGGGCCGTCCTGCACCCGCCGATGCCCCGGCCGGGCTGAGCGCCGGGCGGGACGGCGCGTCGACCGGGAGCTAGGGAGACCGGGCCACCGCCATCCGGTCCTAGCGGTCCGGGCGCCGGACGGGCCGGGCCGGGTTCCCGACGACGACCGCGCCGGCCGGTACGTCGCGGGTGACCACCGCACCGGCGCCGACGACGGCGTCCTCCCCCACCGTCACCCCCGGCAGGACCAGCGCACCTCCGCCCAGCCAGGCGTTGTCGGCGATGGTGATCGGTGCGGCCGACTCCCACTTCGCCCGACGCAGTTCGGCGTCGAGCGGATGGCTGGGCGTCAGCAGCTGCACGTTCGGCCCGATCTGGACGTCGCTGCCGATGGTGACGGCCGCCACGTCGAGGACGACGAGGCCGAAATTCACGAAGGTGCGGTGGCCGATCCGGATGTTGGTTCCGTAGTCACAGTGGAACGGTGCCCGGACCTCGGTACCGGACCCGAGGGATCCGAGCAGCTCCTCGAGGATGCGGTGGCGCGTCCGGTGATCGGAGGCCGGCGTGGTGTTGTACGCCTCGGTCAGCGTGACCGCCCGGAGGTGCAGCGCGGCGATCTCGGCGTCGACGACGTACAGGTCACCCGCCTCCATGCGCTCACGGGGTGTGCGGTCGTCGGGATCGGTGGCGGGTCGGTCGTCGGGATCGGACACCGCCCCAGTGTGGCCGACGGCGTCGTCCGCACCCGGATCATCGGGAACCTCGTGACCTCCTCGAGCCGCCGGCACGGCCGACGGTCAGTCGCGGGGTGTACCGGACCGCGCTCGGAGTGCGGCCAGGAGGGCCGCCTCGTCGAGCGGACGGGCGAAGTGGTAGCCCTGCAGGAGGTCGATGCCGTGGGCCGCCATGAGGGCGGCGACGGCACCGTCCTCGACACCCTCCGCCACCACCACCAGGCCGAGTCGGTGGGCCAGGTCGCAGGTCGTGGCCACGATGGCGTCGTCGGCCGGCGAGTCCACCGCCCGGCGGACGAACCCCTGGTCGATCTTCAGCTCGTCGAGCGGGAGCCCGGGCAGCGCGGCGAGTGAGGTGAACCCGGTGCCGAAGTCGTCCACCGAGATACGGACCCCATGGGCGCGCAGGGGGCCGAGGACCGCCAGTGCCTGGTCGGGATCGGTCACCGCGGACTCGGTCACCTCCACGGCGAGGCACGACGTCGCCAACCCACGGGCCCGCAGGGTCCCCAGGATCCGGGTCACCAGACCGGGGTCGGCGAGGTCCTTCGCCGAGACGTTCACCGAGACCGGCAGGTCGATGCCCGCCGCCCGCCATCGCACCTGGGCGTCCAGCGCCTCCCGGAGGACCCACGCCGTCACCTGGGGGATGAGACCGCTGCGCTCGGCGAGGGGGATGAAACGGTCCGGTGGGACACGCCCGTGGCCGGTGCGGTCCCAGCGCAGGAGGGCCTCGACCGAGTGGGCCACGTCGGCGCCGGGGGCGAACTGCATCTGGTAGGCGAGGTGGAGCCCGTCGTCCGTGGCGGGCGGACCGTCCGGCCCACCCCGATCGAGCGCGGCTCGGAGGTCGGCGAGAAGCTCGAGATCGGCGACCGTGACGGCGTCGCTGTCGCCGCTCCACCGCACCCAGGGGACCCCGAGGGTCGAGGCCCGACGGGCGGAACGGGCGGCATGACGGAACAGTTCGGGCAACGACCGTCCGTCGGAGGGGGCATCGGCCAGACCGACGTGGGCGTGCAGCACCAGTTCGACGTCCCCCACGACGTAGCTGCGTCGGTCCACGGAAGACCGGAGGCGGTCGGCGACCGCGCGGTCCGACACCGCCGTCCGATGTCCGCCCGGGTCACCGGTTCGACCGGGTACCACGACGACGATCTCGTCCCCCTCGACCCGGCCGATCCGGGCGCCGTCGGGAAGCACCCGGCCGAGGTCCTCCACCGCCCGGCGCAGCAGCTCGGCCCCGGCCTTGTATCCGAGCGCCTCGCGACAGCCACCGACCCCCTCGAAGGCGACCACGGCCACCGTCGTCCCCCCGTCCGCCGAGGTACCGAGTTGCTCGACGAGACCGAGTGCGTTGGGCAGGCCGGTCTCCGGGTCGACGAGGCCGCTCCGACGGGACGCGCGGGCCCCCAGGAGCACCGTGAACGGCGCCGTACTCATGGCAACCACGGCCAGCACCGCCATCAGGAAGCCGGCGGTGACGCCCTGGCCGGCGGCGAACGCCGTCCACAGGGCGACGAAGGCGACCCCGAGTTGGCAGAACACGACGCGACGCCGGAAGAAGAGGCTTACGAAGACGGTGCTGGGCACGAGTAGGAAGCCGAGGAGCACCGCGGTCTGGCCCGACCGGTCGACGACGATCAGGGCGGCCACCGCGCTGGTCCAGTAGACGCTGAGCAGCCGGCACGGATTCGGACGGATGCTCCGGACCGACAGGAGCACGAGCCAGAGTACGAACGTGGTGACGGCGATGCACGACGCCACCACCGCACGCCCACCGGACGCCGATCCGAGGTGACCGACTACGGCGAAGCCGATGACCCCGGCACCGAACAGGACGCGCAGCACGGCCAGAGGGCTGAGGAGCTCGAGGGGCCCGCCGAGCGCCAGCCACGAACGGATGCCGGGGAACCATCCGGAGCGGAAACCGGTGTCCAGGGCGCGCGTACTGGTGGCGCCGGTCACCGACGGCTCCAGATCATCCCAGCCGCGCCAGGTCGGTGGCGCGTCGACACCCATGGCCATCCCCCGACATCGGCAGGACGGCGGCCGACCTGAAGAGGGGGATCACCGATGTGCGACACTGAGCGGCGACGATCCCGGTGCCTCCGGGGGACCACCCGGGGGTCGGGTGACCGTCGATCGGGGGATTCGGTGCCGCAGCCCGAGGACGACTACGACGTTGCCGTGGTGGGCGCCGGCTACGGCGGGGCGCCCCTGGCCGCGCTCCTGGCCTCGGCCGGTCGGCGGGTGGCCCTCGTCGAGAAGACGCCCCGGGCGGGCGGCAAGACCCAGACGCTCGACCGGCGCGGCTACCGCTACGAGATGTTCGGCGCGGTCGGGATCCCCGCGGTGGGATCCCGGGTCGATGAACTGGTCGACGTCCTCGGGATCGGACACCGGGTGCGGCTCCTGGTGCCGGAGGGTCCGGCCGCGGCCATCCGCTACCGGGCGCCCGACGGGGCGTGGCGGGCCCAGCACAGCCCGCTACGCCAGACCGGCGACCCGGAGGACCTGGCCACCCTGCAGCGCACCTTCGGGGCGAGCGACGCCGACATGGAGCGGCTCGGCACCTTCTACCTGACCATCCTCTCGATGGACGAGGACGAGGTCGCCGCGCTCGACGACGTCGGGATGCTGGCGTTCCTCCGACCGTTCGGACTGCCGCCCGGGCTCGAGAGCCAGGTCCTCGCCACCATGAACATGCTCTTCGTCGTGCCCGTCGACCGGCTGGCCGCATCCGAGGGCGTCCTGGTCCTCCGTCAGATCGTGACGGGTGGCGCCGGACGGTTCCACGCCGGCGGCTACGGGCAGGTGGCCGAGGCCTGTGCGGACGTCGTGGCGGCCCACGGCGGGACGTTCGTTCGCTCCACCCGCGTGGAGGAGATCGTCGTGGAGCACGGCCGGGCCGTGGGCGTCCGGACCACGGACCGGGCGATCCGCGCCCGGGTCGTCGTCTCCAACGCCGGCATCCAGCCGACCGTCCTCAAGCTGGTCGGCACCCGGCACTTCCCCGCCGAGTACGTCACGACGGTCGAGGGCCTCGAACCGAGCTGGAGCATCGCCGGGCTGCGCTACGTCCTCGACGACCGGGTCTTCGACGCCGCGCTCACTCCCGTGTTCTCCGACCAGAGCTGGCTCGACAGCGACCGGTTCGCCGCCATGGAGGCCGGCGAGTGGCCGGATGTCCCGCTCATCGCCGTGGACGTCGCCAGCGAGTTCGATCCGGGACTGGTGGCCGTGCCCGGGCACCAGGTGGCCAACATCCAGGTGTTCGTCTCGCCGGACCCTGCCTCGCCCATGGCCGACGAGGCCGTCCGCCGGGCCCGTGAGGTGGTGGCCGACCTCTGGCCCGGGCTCGAGCGCCACACACTCTGGTCCGAGCCCTACGGTCCCCGCCAGATCTCGCGCATGACGCGGGACGCCACCGTGCCGGGCAGCGGAGGCGAGGCCGTCGGCATCGCGCAGGTCGTGGGCCAGGTCGGGCGGACAAAGCCCGATCCGAGGACACCCCTGCCCGGTTTGTTCCTCGTCGGGTGCGACGCGGGCGGTCGCGGCGCGGGGACCCACCAGGCTCTCGACTCGGCATTCCACGTCACCGACCTCGTCCAGTCCGAGCTCGGCTGAGGACGGGCCATGGCAACGGACGTCCCCGATCCCGACCCGGCCACGTCGGGCGACCCGGCCTTCGGCCCTCTCCTCCGCTCGCTCGGCGAGCCGGGGTCGGTCGACCTCCTCCCCACGCCCGCGCTCCTGTGCGACATCGACCTGCTCGTCGCCAACATCGACGCCATGCAGCGCACCGCTGACGAGGCCGGGATCCGTCTCCGACCACACGCCAAGTCCCACAAGTCGGCGTGGGTGGCCGGCCTCCAGCTCGATCGTGGGGCGTCCGGAATCTGCTGCGCCAAGCTGGCGGAGGCCGAGGCGCTCGTCACCTCGCTGGACCGGGACGGGCCAGTCCCGGTCCTGCTCACCTCGCCACCGGTGGGGCCCGGCCCGATGGCCCGTCTGGCCGCGCTCGCCCGCCGGTGTGATCTCGCCGTGTCGGTCGACCACGTCGACGGCGTGGCCGAACTGGCCGCGACCACGACGAGCGGTGCCCCGGTCACGGTGGTGTGCGACGTCGACGTCGGGCTGGGCCGCACCGGCGTGGTCGGCCCGGAGGAGGCACTGGCGGTCGCCGCGGCGACGGAGCGTGCGCCGTCCCTGACCTTCGGCGGCGTCCAGGGCTACGCCGGGCACGCCCAGCACGTGTCCGGGCGCGGCGCCCGCCGTCGTGCCGTCGCCGCGGCAACCGACCGCCTGGCGGTGGTCGTGCATGCTCTCGAGGCTGCCGGCCACGACGTCCGGGTCCGCACGGGCGGCGGCACCGGCACCGCCCTGCTCGACGTCGAGGCCGGCCTGCTCGACGAGCTGCAGACCGGGAGCTACGTCTTCATGGACCGCCAATACGCCGACGCGCTCGGGTCCGACCCGGAGGCCTCATTCGCCCAGAGCCTGACGATCCTCACCACGGTGGTGTCGGCGAACCAGCACGGGTTCGTGACCGTCGATGCCGGCCTCAAGGCGATGGCCACCGACGCCGGACCGGCCGGCGCCCCCGCTCACCCCGGTGCCACGTACGCCTTCTTCGGCGACGAGCAGGGCCTGGTCACCACCACCGCCGACTTCGCTCCGGCCCGGGGCGACCGCCTGCGGCTGGTGCCACCCCACTGCGACCCGACCGTCGACCGGTACGACCGCCTGTGGCTGACCCGGGGTGACGCGGTGGTCGGGGTCACCCCGGTGACCGCCCGGGGCCGTTCCTACTGACGTACCGCCCCCGGCGGCGGGCCCGCCCCGGTGGCACAATGACCCCATGGCCGACCACCAGGTGTTCCGACTGGAGGAGGTCCCGGTGCACCTCGGCCTCGGCGCGACGGTGGTGCCCCAGGAGCCGTTCACCGGGTCACCCGACTGGTACGAGCGCTACGGCGGCCGCAACGGTGCCACCGGTGTCGAGGGTCGGCTCGTCAGCCTCCACACGTCCCCCGGGCCGTGGACGACGTGGGAGAGGCACCCCCTCGGCGAGGAGCCCGTCCTCTGCACGGGGGGTGCGATCACCCTCCACCAGGAGGCGGACGGCGGGATTCGCTCGGTCACGCTGCAGGCGGGCGACGCCACGGTCAGCCGTCCCGGCGTCTGGCACACCGCCGTTGTGGACAGGACCGCCACGGCACAGTTCGTGACCGCAGGCACCGGGACGGAGATCCGCCCCAGCCGAGGGGCGGCGGGAGGGGCGACCGATGGAGCAGCGCTATGAGTTCTACATCCGGTCCACACCGGAGCAGCTGTGGGAGGCCATCCTCGACCCCGACGCCCGCGCCCGCTACCAGTTCGGCGTCCGCATGGCCTCGCACTGGACACCCGGGGCGTCGATCGAACTGCGGTCACCCGACGGTTCGACGGTGCTCGGCACCGGGCAGGTGGTGGAGTGCGACCCGCCGCACCGCCTTGTGCACACCATGATCGCCCGGTGGGACGACGGCGTTGCGGCCGAGGGCTCCTCGAGGGTCACGTGGACGATCGAGCCGGTGGGTGACTCGTGCCGGCTCGACCTCGTGCACGACGAGCTGCGCGAGGGGGCCAACGAGCAGCTGTACGGCGGATGGCCGATGATCCTCAGCGGGCTGAAGACGTGGGTGGAGACGGGGACGGTCCTCACCACCCCCGGGTCCCTCCTGTACGGCTAACCGGGCAGTACCACGACGCCCCCGTTCAGAGCTGCGTGGCGGACACCGGTGTGACCGTTGCCGACGTGTAGGCCGAGGTGTTGGGGGACGAGCACACGGCGACGCCCGACGGTGCGGTCACTAGGGCCGACTGGGTCTGGCCCGGGGGGTAGACGCGGATCTGAGCCGCCGTGCCCTGGCCCGTGCACGGCGGGATGCCGGGGTCGGTGACAGCCACCGAGCTGTAGCCGTTGCCGCCGGGGGCCAGGGTGACCGTGGCCACGCTGCCGCCGCTCTGTCGCTGGGCGGGTGCCCCGATCTGGGACCCGCCGGCGCTGAGGAACGAGACCCCCGGGTACCCGTAGAGGGTGCACGACGTCGATCCGGTGTTGTGGAAGGTGAGCGCGTAGTGGACGGCACCCGCGGTGCCGTCGGGGTTGCCGAAGGTGACCGACAGCGCCGAGGTGGCGCAGCCCGTGCCCGACGGCTTCGTGGTCGTGGAGGTCGACGGGGCCTTCGTCGAGGTCGTCGAGGTGGACGGCTTCGAGGTCGTGGTCGTCGACGGGGCCTTCGTCGTCGTGGTCGTCGAGGACGAGGAGGAACTTCCGCACGCCGCCAGGGTGATCGCGGCGGCCAGGAGGGCCGCTCCGGTCACCACCTGCCGGCCCATGCGCCGCCGGCCGACGGCCCCCATGTGCGATCCCGAGTGTCGATCGATTCCCATGCGACTGCTCCTTCATCCGGTGGGCCGGGCCCGTGCGCCACCCATGAGCGAATCACACCCCGACGGCGATTGCCGTGACCCCACCGGTCCGCTCAGGGTGCCGCGGTGACCACGGGTGGCGTCTCCGGGGGCGGGCTCGGCTGAGGCACCGCCGCCGGGGCCACGGTGCGACCGCCCGGCTCCGCGGTGCCCGGACCGTCGCCGACCTGCAGCCGGAGCACCTTCGGAAACCGGCCGGCGTCGAATCCGTCGACGAAGCCCCGCACCGGCTTGGGCAGCTGTACGACCAGCCTTCCGCCAGGCCGGCCGTCCGGATGGACCAGGGTGAGGAGCAGGGTGCACGGTCCGACGGACACGGACGTGATCCGGGGGTCGGCCCGCATGACGGCGGCGGCGTAGAGGGCCACGGCGCACGACGAGTTGCTCCTCGGCACCCCGTGGACCCCGGCGGCCTCCAGAGTCCCCGCCACCTCGTCGGGATCGCGGCCGAGCCCCGCGAGCAGGGCCCCGACCTGGCGCTTGATGTCCCGAAGCTCACCCATGGGCACCTCTCCGCCGGGCCGTGGGACCCGGCACGGCGATGACGGCGCCGATACGCAAGCATACGTGGGCGGTGGCGGTGGTGGCGGGTCGTCCGTGGAGCGGACGGGAACGGACGAGGAGCTCGACGGCTGGGCCCCGGCACCCGGCCGATCTCCTCGCCGATGCCGGTCGCCCCGTCGGTGACGAGGGCCAGCTGGCCAGCGCGCACCTCGGGCCGGAATCAGCCCCGCTCCTCCGACCCGGTCGAATCCTCCCCGAGACCCCCGGCTCCCGGCCGGTCGCGGCGGGCCCGCGGGCACGCTCCGCACCGGGCCACCGCGGGCCACCGCATCCACGGGGGACCGGACCCGGCGGTCAGCTCATCGCGGCGATGGGGTGCTTGGGCGGGTAGGGGCCGAAGGACATCAGGTGACGGGCGATCCCGGTGGTGAAGCTGTCGATGTAGGCCAGCTTCCGGATCATGTAACTGTGATTCTCCTTCGGGTCGAGGTACAGGTTGTACAACCGTCCGTGGGAGTACTTCTGCGTGACGCCGGTGAACCCACCGAGGTTGAAGCAGTCGCGGTCGTCGTCGGAGGACGATGCCACCATGAACTTCCATTCGCCCACCCGCAGGGCCGAGAACACGTTGGTCAACCAGTAGTAGAGGTACTTGCGGTTCGACTCCCCCTCCGGGTCGAGGAGGAACGAGGTCTGGTCGACGGCGTCGATGTACCGGTCGGTGGGCACCGAGCCCTCCGCCCCGGCCAGGGTCAGGCAGGTGGCGAACAGGTCCATCAGCGAGAAGATCCCGTCCGAGGCCCGGTCGGCGGCGACCATGCCCGGCCACGTGACGATGCCCGGCACGCGCTGGCCACCCTCCCACGTCGATCCCTTGGCACTGCGGAAGGGCGAGTAGGCCGCGTCGGGCCACGTCTCCATCTCCGGCCCGTTGTCCGAGCTGATGAAGATCAGGGTGTCCTCCATCTGACCGGTCCCCTCGAGCTCCGCCACCAGGCGCCCCACGATGTCGTCGAGCTCGACGATCGTGTCCTTGTAGGGGTGTTTGGCCGGGGACGAGCCGAGGAAGCGCTCGTGCGGGTAGTTGTCGAAGTGGGCGCCACGGGTGCAGTGGTAGAGAAACCACGGGGTCCGGTCGGCGGCCGGCGGGGCGCCCATCCGCCGGATGAAGTCGAGCGAGTAGTCGGCCCACTTGTCGTCGAGCAGGGAAAGAACGGGGACGGTCACCTCCTCCACGTTCTCGGTCTCCCCGCCTCGGGTGGCATGGACGAAGCACTTGTTGAACGGCAGGTTCTCGACCCACTTGGTGCGCTCCTCGGAGTAGACGATCTCCGGAAAGAAGTTCGGGTCGCGCCACTCCGTGTACATGTCCGACACCGACAGGAAGCCGTAGAAGTCGTCGAATCCCACGTTTTGGGGCTGGGACTCGACGTTCTCGCCGATATGCCACTTGCCCACCGCCTGGGTGACGTACCCGGCCTCACTGAGCAGGGAGGCCAGCGTCACCTCGCCGTCGAGGCCGCCGGGCTGGCCGTACATCGGCGGTCGCAGCAGCCCGTGCCGCATGGGCAGCCGCCCGGTCATCAACGAGGCGCGCGAGGGCGTGCACGACGGCTCGGAGTAGCAGGAGGTGAGCAGCAGCCCGCGACGGGCCAACTTGTCGATGTTGGGGGTCGGGGCCCCGACGGCGACGCCGCCGCCGTAGCACCCGAAGTCCCCCCAGCCCACGTCGTCGAACAGGACCACGAGGATGTTGGGCCGACCACGCCGGCTCCGGTACCCGTCCAGGGCGGTGCGGGCCCGTGCCTCCTGGTCCGCCAGGACGAACCTCGGCTCGAGGCTGTCGCGCACCCGCGTCGTCGTCGCAACCACCGGGTCATGGGCCATGGGTCCCCCCTCCTCGTCGGTGCGGCCATGGTAACCACGGCGCGAGGGAGCGCCGGTGGGGCCGCTCAGCCCCCGGTGCTGACCCGGTCGGCGGCCACCGCGTCATAGCTGTCGTAGTCGGTCGCGGTGTCCTCGGCGAACTCGAACTCCAACAGTCCGGCCGCTCCCCACCGCTCCCGCAGGTACCCGTCGTTGGCGTCGAGCAGCCCGAGCCGTCGCA
>CAZULR010000014.1:1312-21897 GCA_964621235.1 uncultured Acidimicrobiaceae bacterium | reverse complement strand
CCCAGACCATCTCGGGCAGCTGGTACGAGATCCAGAGCTACAACAACAACCAGTCCGTCGTGCTCGTCCGCAACCCGAAGTACTGGGGCGCCCCCGGCAAGTTGGACAAGATCGTCTTCAGCTTCATCACCGACGACACCCAGGAAGTGCCGGCGCTGCAGAACAATGAGGTCCAGTTGATCAACCCGTCGACCGTCAGTACGTCGATCGTCCAGAGTGCGAATCAGGTCCCGAACACGACAAAGGCGACCCTCCCGGGTCTCGAATTCGAGCACCTCGACTTCAACGAGGCCGACCCGTACCTGGCCAAGCTGCAGGTCCGCCAGGCCATCGCCTACGGGACGAACCGTCCAGAGATCATCTCGCACACCGTGGGGGAGATCTCCTCGAGCGTCACCCCCCTCGGCAACCGGATGTTCGTCGCCAGTCAGCCCCAATACGTGAACAATGGCTCGGCCTACGCCACCGTCAACACGTCTAAGGCCGAGTCGCTGCTGAGCGGCCTCGGCTTCAAGAAGGGCTCGGACGGCTACTACCAGCCGAATTACGGTCCCCAGCAGGGCCAGGACCTGACGTTCACCATCCAGTCGACGTCGGGCAACTCCGTCCGCCAGCAGACCGAGCAGCTCTTCCAGGCGAACATGAAGGCCATCGGCATCAAGATCAACATCCAGAACTACGACGCCAACACCTTCTTCGGGACCAACCTCCCGAACGGCACCTACCAGATCGCCGAGTTCGCCTGGGTGTCGTCGCCGTTCGTGTCGGGCAACCAGTCCATCTACTGCTCCTACACCGACACCGGCAACTGTGGGCAGAACTGGATCCACTACGCCAACCCTCAGGTCGACAAGCTCCTGGCCGCCGGCTCGTCCGCGACCTCCGCGTCCCAGGAGACCAACGACTTCAACCAGGCCGACAAGCTCCTCTGGGACGACATGGCGACGCTGCCGCTCTACCAAAAGCCGCAGTTCTTCGCCTGGAACAGCTCCTACGGCAACATCCTCCCGAACACGTCGGAGGTCGGCGTGCCGTGGAACGGCAATCTCTGGGGCGAGAAGACCTCCTAGGTCCGGTCCGAGCCGCCCGGTGAACGCCGGATGACGGGGTAATCCCGTCATCCGGCCCACCGGCCGGCCGGCCATTCACCCCATGCTCTCCTACGTCCTCCGACGCCTCGTGACCGGGATCGTCATCCTGTTCCTGGCCACCATCCTCGTCTTCCTGCTCGTCGCCGAGTCAGGAGACCCGCTCGCGCTGCTCAAGGCGAACCCCCACATCAAGCCGGCCACCATCCACGAACGGGAGGTCCTGCTCGGACTCAACCACCCGCTGTGGGACCGGTACTGGATCTGGCTCACCCATGCGCTGCAGGGCAACTTCGGCAAGACCATCGCCGGCGAGAGCGTCGGCGCCCAGATCCTCCCTCACCTCTTCATCACCCTCCGGATGGTCCTCCTCGCCACCTTCCTGTCCATCGTGCTCGCCGTCGCCATCGGCGTGGTGGCCGCACTCCGGAAGGGCAAGGTGACGGACCACGTCGCCACCGTCACCAACTTCATCTTCCTGGCCGCGCCGGTGTTCGTGGTCGGACTGCTCCTCAAGGAGTTCGTCGCCATCCCCCTCAACGAGCACGTCAACCGCATCATCTTCTACACGAACGGCGAGCAGAGCCCGACCCTGAGCGGATCCTTCCTGCAGCGGCTCCCCGACTACGCCGCCCACACCGCGCTCCCGACCATCACCCTCATCCTCGCCACCTATTCGTCCTGGGCCATCTACCAGCGGTCGTCCATTCTGGAGACGCTCGACAGCGACCACGTCCGCCTGGCGCGCTCCAAAGGCATCTCGCCGCGGCGTGTGCTCTTCCGGCACGTGCTCCGCAATGCGCTCATCCCGATCACGACGGTCATCGCCCTCGACTTCGCCGCGGTGCTCGGCGGGGCGGTCATCACCGAGATCGTCTTTGGCTGGCAGGGCATCGGTGTCTGGTTCCTCAACGGTGTCGTCAACCTCGACACCAACATCGTGCTGGCCTACCTGATCGTGACGGCGGTGTTCGTCATCCTGTTCAACCTGCTGGCGGACATCATCTACGCGTTCCTCGACCCGAGGATCCGGTATGACTGACGCCTCCGGACGATCCCCCCGCCAGCAGCGGCTCGCCCAGGTATCCACGACCGAGGCCGGGGTGCACTCGATCGCCGGCGCGGCCCCCCCGGCCGGCTCCGACGTCCTGCTCGTCGACCTCGATGTCGACGAGCACGGCATGTCGGGAGAGGCGAGCGGACAGCTCCGCACGATCGCCCGCCGCTTCTTCCACGACCCGCAGGCCCTGCTCGGCACGATCGTGTTCTTCGGGCTGGCCATCGCCGCCGTCCTGGTCGGCCAGTTCTGGACCTACAGCTACACGGCCATCACCAACACCCTCAACGCGCCGCCGTCGGCCGCGCACCCCTTCGGCACCAACAGCATCGGTGGCGACGTGTTCGCCCAGGTGATGCGGGGGACCCTGCAAGACATCGAGATCGCCCTCGTGGTCGCCCTCCTCGCCACGGCGGTCGGGACCCTCGTCGGAGCCGTCGCCGGCTTCTACGGCGGCCGCGTCGACTCGGTGCTGATGCGGTTCGTCGACCTGATCCTCGTCATCCCGGTGCTCGTGGTGCTCATCGTGCTCGCCCACATCGTGGCCAAGCAGACCAACAACTGGTTCTGGCTGGCCATCATCATCGGGGCGCTCTCGTGGACCTACGTGGCCCGCCTGGTGCGGGCGGACTTCCTGACCCTGCGCGAACGGGACTTCGTCGAGGCGTCGCGGGCGCTCGGTGCGTCGGACCGCCGGCTCATCACCCGGCACCTGCTGCCCAACGCCGTGGGACCGATCATCGTCAACGCCACCATCACCGTGGCGCTCAGCATCGTCCTCGAGTCCACGCTGTCGTTCCTCGGCCTCGGCATCCAGCCGCCCAACGTGTCCCTCGGCCTCCTGATCGACCAGGGACAGGACTCGGCGACCACCGAGTGGTGGCTCTTCGTGTTCCCGGTGATCTTCCTGATCGTGCTGATCCTTGCGGTCTTCTTCATCGGCGACGGCCTGCGTGAGGCGCTCGACCCCAAGAAGAACAGGGTCCGGGCCTGAGATGACCGATCACGTCCTGGCCATCGACGACCTCACCGTCGAGTTCGCGACCGGCGAGGGAACCGTCCGCGCCGTGCGCGGGATCTCGCTGGCCCTCGCCGCCAAGGAGACCCTCGGGATCGTCGGCGAGTCGGGTTCGGGCAAGTCCGTTACGGCGCTCGCCACGATGGGCCTGCTCCCGAAGAACGCACGCGTCACGGGCTCCATCACCTACCAGGGGCGTGAACTGCTCGGGCTGAAGGAGAAGCAGCTGGCGGAGGTGCGCGGCGTGTCCATCGCCATGATCTTCCAGGACCCGATGACCTCGCTGAACCCCGTGTACACGGTCGGATGGCAGATCGCCGAGGCCGTGCGCGCCCATCAGGATGTCTCGAAGGACGAGGCCATGGCCAAAGCCGTCGACCTCCTGAAGCTCGTGGGCATCCCCAACCCCACCGAGCGCGCCCGCAACTACCCGCACGAGTTCTCGGGCGGGATGCGCCAACGCGTGGTGATCGCCGTGGCCATGGCCAACAACCCTGCGGTCATCCTGGCCGACGAGCCCACGACGGCGCTCGACGTGACCGTGCAGGCCCAGGTGCTCGACACCCTGCGCAAGGCCCTGGCGGAGACCGGTGCGTCCCTGCTGCTCATCACCCACGACCTCGGCGTCATCGCCGGCCTGGCCGACCGCGTCCTCGTCATGTACGCGGGGCGCCCGGTGGAGATCGGCACCGTGGACCAGCTCTTCTACCGTCCGGCCATGCCCTACACCCACGGCCTGCTCGGGTCCCTCCCGAGGCTAGACGCCGAAGGCGACGAGCGTCTGCGGCAGATCCCCGGCTCGCCGCCGTCGCTCATCGGTGACGGCGGGGGCTGTCCGTTCGCGCCCCGGTGCCCGCTCCGACGTGACATCTGCGACCTCGAGGAGCCCGCCCTCCGGCCGGTCGTCTACCGACGGCCCGAGGGCGCAGCGGCACGTCCGGCGGACGAGATCGACGACGTGGACGACGTCGGCCACGTGGCCGCCTGCCACTTCGCCGACGAGGTGGCGACCATGGCCACCGCGTCGATGTTCCCGGACTCCTCGGCCGACCACGAAGGGGTGACGCCATGACGTCCGTGGGCGCCGAAGCACAAGAGATCCCCGCCACCCCAGGGATCGGTGACGGCGGCGACCGCGGCGCCCCCCTCCTCGAGGTCACCGACCTGGTCAAGCACTATCCCATCCGCGGCGGCTCCTTCGTGCGCAAGCAACTGAGCATCCTCCATGCCGTGTGCGGGGTGAGCTTCACGATCGCGCGGGGCGAAACCCTCGGGCTGGTCGGTGAGTCCGGATGCGGCAAGACCACCACCGGTCGGTCCGTGCTCCAGCTCGTGGAGCCCACCTCGGGGTCCGTGCGCTTCGACGGCCGGGAGCTGGTCGGACTGGACCGCAACCAGCTGCGGGCGATCCGTCGTCAGATCCAGGTGGTCTTCCAGGACCCGTTCGCCTCCCTCGACCCCCGCATGACCATCGGTGAGTCGATCGCCGAGCCGCTCCACATCCACGGGCTGTGGGACCGGAAGACCGGGCGGGATCGGGTCGCCGAGGCGTTGCGACTGGTGGGGCTCGAGGCCGGCCACGCCGGCCGCTACCCCAACGAGTTCTCGGGCGGCCAGCGTCAGCGGGTCGGCATCGCCCGCGCCCTGACCCTCGAGCCCCAGCTCCTGGTCCTCGACGAGCCGGTGTCGGCGCTCGACGTGTCGATCCAGGCCGGCGTGGTCAACCTCCTCGACGAACTGCAGGAACGCCTGGGAATCGCCTACCTGTTCATCGCCCACGACCTGTCCGTGGTGCGCCACATCTCCGACCGGGTCGCCGTCATGTACCTCGGGCGCATTGTCGAGACCGGGACCCGCCGCGACGTCTACGACCGGCCCGAGCACCCCTACACGCAGGCACTGCTGTCCGCCGTACCCGTGCCCGACCCGCGCAAGGAGCGGTCCCGCAAGCACATCGTCCTGGAGGGGGACGTGCCCAGCCCCGAGTCGCCGCCCAGCGGCTGCCGCTTCCGCACGCGGTGCTGGAAGGTGCAGGACATCTGCGCACGGGAGAACCCAGAGCTCGTCGACCGTGGCGGTGGCCACCCGGTCGCCTGCCACTTTCCCGAGCGCGCCGCGGTCGTCTGAGCCGACGCCGCGGGTCCCGCTCGGGCGGATCCTGGCGTTGGTGTTCCCTTCGGGGCCGGTCGGCGCGATGATGGGCCGCAGACCCGGTCGAACACGACCGGGCCGGTACGGTGATCCCACCGACCGGAAGGGGGAGAGAACATGCGCGTCTCCGCGATCCTCGAGGCCAAGGGGGACACCGTGGCCACCATCCTCCGGACGGCGACGCTCGGTGACGCCGTCGCCGAGCTGGTCCGCCACCGGGTCGGCGCACTGGTGGTCTCGCCGGGCGACGGCACGATCGAGGGCATCGTGTCCGAACGCGACGTGGTCCGCTGCCTGAGCGAGCTCCGTGACGACGTCCTCGCCCAGCCGGTCCACTCGGTGATGTCGTCACGGGTCCACCTCTGCTCCCCCGACGCCAGCGTCGACGCCGTCATGAACCTCATGACCGAAGAGCGGATCCGCCACGTCCCCGTCGTCGTCAATGACCACCTGGTGGGCATTATCAGCATCGGCGACGTCGTGAAGAGCCGCATCGGCGAGCTCGAGAAGGACCGTGACGAGCTGATGGAGTACATCACCGCCCGGTAGGAACGCGCCGGCGCCGCCCTGAGGGGCGACCGGATGGCTAGCATCCGGCCATGCCCACCGAGTCCCGGGAGTTCGACATCGTCCTGCTCGGGGCCACGGGGTTCACCGGTGGCCTCATCGCCGACTACCTGGCGGCGCACGCCACCTCGGCCGTGTCGGTGGCCCTGGCCGGCCGGAACCCGACCAAGCTCGACGCCGTGCGGACGCGCACCGGGGCCGACCTCGGACTGGTGACGGTCGACGCCACGGACGGCGCGGCCCTGCGGGACCTGACCGCCCGGTGCCGCGTCCTCATCACCACCGTCGGCCCCTACCTGGTGCACGGCGACCAGGTCGTGGCGGCCTGCGCCGACACCGGTACGGACTACCTCGACCTCACCGGCGAGCCGGAGTTCGCCGACCTCGTCTACCTGAAGTACCACGCCCGGGCGGAGGCCACCGGGGCCCGCCTCCTGCACGCCTGCGGGTTCGACTCGGTCCCCCACGACCTGGGTGCCCAGTTCACCGTCGACCAGCTCCCCGAGGGGGTGCCGCTGACCATCCGTGGCTACGTCCGCATGCACGGTACGTTCTCGGGTGGCACGGCCGCCTCGGCGCTGGAGATCATGGCCCGCCGGCGCCAGGGGCGGACGACCCACGAGATCCGCCGCCAGGTCGAGCCGGAGCCCGAGGGGCGCGCCGTCACCATCGCCACCGGACGGCTCGGCCACGACACGTCGACCGGCTGGTGGGTCATCCCCCTGCCGACCATCGATCCGCTGGTCGTCGCCCAGTCGGCCCGCCAGCTCCCCCGCTACGGGCCGGACTTCACCTACTCGCACTTCCTGGCCTCCGAGAGTCCCGTCGCCACCGCGGCGACGCTCGGCGGGATCGGGGCCCTGGCCGCTGCGGCACAAGTCCCGGCAGCGCGCCGGGCGCTGGCCCGGCTGCGGCCCTCGGGGAGCGGACCGACGCCGGCCCAGCGGGACAAGGCCTGGTTCCGGGTCCGCTTCGTCGGCCAGGGAGGCGGCACGACGGTCGTGACCGAGGTCGCCGGTGGAGACCCCGGCTACACCGAGACGTCGGCCATGATCAGCGAGGCGGCACTGTGCCTGGCTGTCGACGACCTGCCGGTGACCGCTGGCCAGGTGACCACCGCATCGGCCCTCGGCCCGGCGCTGCGCACCCGCCTGCAGGCCGCCGGGATCTCGTTCTCCGTCCTCGACTGATTCCGCCGCCGCCACGACGGTGCCGGGTGCGAAACCCCGGTTGCCGGACTCCCCGTTGCGGGGTAGCGGGGCGCCGGGCGCACATGGGAAGCTGTGCGTCCGGCCATCTCGCTCTGGGGTGCCGGGCCTTGGGGGGCTGACGGTATGTCGAGGGTCACGGGACGCGGGGGCCGAGGGAGTCGAGGGAGCCGCGCCGTGACTCGCTGCGTCGTGGCGGCAGCGGCGCTCGGGGCGCTGTTGACGGGGTCGGCCGCCACGGCGTCGACCACCACGGCATCGGCCGCGGGGGCGACGTCCCACGCAAGAGGCTCCGCGGCCACCGTGGTGCACGCCAGGCTGCACCTCGTGCACGGCCACCTTCCGGCCCCCGGCGTTACGGGCCATACGTCCCCGGGGCCCACCAATTTCGCCATTTCGTCCAACTGGTCGGGCCAGATCGCCACCGGGGGGACCTTCACCGGTGTCAGTGCCGACTGGACCGTTCCCGCGGTGCCAGACACCACCAACCTCAACAACGGCGACGACTGGGAGTACTCCGCCACCTGGATCGGCATCGATGGCACGTCGGCGCAGTCGCTCATCCAGACCGGGACCGCGCAGCAGTCGACGGACGGGGGGCCGCACTACTACGCCTGGTACGAGGCGCTACCCGGTGCCGAAGTGCCGATCGACGGGACCGTGGTGCCCGGAGACGTGATGCTGGCGAGCGTCACCGAGACGTCGCTGAACCTGTGGCGCATCACCGTCACCGACAGCACCAGGGCGTGGACGTTCACGAAGCAGATGAACTACACCACACCGGGCGCCTCGGCCGAGTGGGTCGAGGAGGCACCGACCGTCAACGGCGGCGTGACGATCCTCAGTGACTACGGCTCGGCGACATTCACCGACATGGGCGTCACGGGTCCGGGCACCGCCTCGGCCTCCTATACACCAGTTTTCATGGCGGACCTGAATGCGTCCGACCTCATCTCGTGGCCCGACACGTACACCGGGGCCGGGTCCTTCACGGTCCACTACGGCTCGCCCGACCCGGTGATCACCTCGGTCGCCCCGGCGTCCGGCCCCACGTCGGGTGGGACGGTCGTAACCGTCTCGGGCCAGTACCTGTTCGCCGCTTCCGACGTCCGCTTCGGCTTCTCCGCCGCCCTGGGTTTCCATCTCAACCCGAACGGCACCCTGACCGTCGGATCCCCACCCGGCACCGGCACCGTCGACATCCACCTCTCGAGTGCCGACGCGCAGAGCGCCTCCGTGCCCGCCGACCGGTTCACCTACTCGCCGAGCGCACCCGCAGTCAGCCACGGCTACTGGCTCGTGGGTTCGGACGGCGGCATCTTCGCGTTCGGTTCCGCACAGTTCCACGGCTCGACCGGGAATCTCGTGCTGCAGCGGCCGGTCACGGGGATCACGCCCACGACCGACCGTGACGGGTACTGGCTGGTGGCCACCGACGGCGGGGTGTTCGCCTTCGGCGACGCCGGCTTCTACGGCTCCATCCCCGGGATCGGCATCGCCCCGGCCGGATCGGGCGCCCTCCCGGCGCTCAACGCACCGATCGTCGGCATGGTGCCCTCCGCCGACAGCCGCGGCTACTTCATGGTGGCGGCCGACGGCGGCGTGTTCGCGTTCGGCGACGCCCAGTTCGAGGGATCGTGCCCCGGCCGGGGCGGCTGCACCGGCAGTGCGGTGTCGGTGCTGCCCGACGCCACCGGCCGCGGCTACTGGCTCGTGACCGACACCGGCAACGTCTACACGTTCGGCGACGCGCCGGCCGAAGGGCAGCCCCTCGACGACACCGACGGGCAGCCGCTGCCGTCCCCGGTGACATCCGCCGTCCGCACCCCGGACGGCGGCGGCTACTGGGTCCTGCTCCAGGACGGCCAAGCCCTGACCTTCGGTGACGCCGAGTACTACCAGTCGAGCAACGGCGAATCCACCCCCGCCTACGCGGGCAACCCGGCCACCGCCGTCTTCGCCACCGACGACGGCCTCGGCTACTGGATCGCTACGGCCAATGGCACGGTGGCCGACTTCGGCGACGCGCCCGATGACGGCAGCATGGCCGGCCTCCCTCTCAACGGACAGATCATCGCAGCCACGGGCTGGTAGGCACGGCTCAGTCGGCAAGGCTCGGAAGGCACGGCTCGGTAGCCACGGCTCCGCAGGCACGGAGTGGTAGGAACTGGCCCATGAGCGACACGCCTCCGGACGGTCCCGGCGCCACTCCCCCGTCGGACCCCCGTCAGGCCCGTACCGACCGGGCGGCCTGGGGTGAGGTGTCCACCGGCGAGTCGCGGTGGCCGCCACTGGCGGCGGTCGTCGTGGCCATCGCCCTGCAGGTGGTGCTGCCCACCAGCCTCATCCAGGGACTCGGACCGCGGTGGCTCATCCCCGCGGTCGAGGGCGTGTTGCTGGTGGCCCTGATGATCACGAATCCCCACCAGGTCGACCGGGCCGAGTCGAACCTCCGACTGCTGTCGCTGGCCATGATCGCCGTCATCACGATTGCCAACGTGGTGGCCCTCGGCGAGCTCATCCGGGCGCTGCTCGACCACACGACCGCGCCCGGACGCACGCTGGTGTTCGCGTCCGTCCCCATCTGGCTCACCAACGTGATCGCCTTCGGGCTCTGGTACTGGGAGATCGACCGCGGCGGGGTGACGGCGCGGATGCTGCCCGACCACCGGGAGCCCGATTTCCTGTTCCCCCAGATGTCGACGCCCGCGGCCGCGCCGGGGTGGGCACCGCAGTTCCTCGACTACCTCTACACCTCGTTCACCAATGCCACCGCCTTCAGTCCCACCGACACCATGCCGCTGACGTCCCGCGTCAAGCTGCTCATGATGGTGCAGTCGCTGGCGTCGTTGCTGACGGTGGCCCTGGTCATCTCCCGGGCCGTCAACATCCTCAAATAGGTGCCGGGGAGACGGTGCGACGGCGGTCAGGCGCTGCGCGGCTGCTGGCCCTGGAGCTCCTCCAGGATCCAGGCCGGGTAGGGCGAGTCATACGGGGTGACGCCGAGCTCCCGGCGGATCACCGGGATGGGGCGGTTCCACACCGTCTCCCACTCCACACCGAGCAGCGGCGGGGTCTCGCGGCCGTGCCGGTAGCCCGTGAGGACGGTGTCGAGCGTGAAGGCCGCGGCGTCGGGCTGGGTGAAGGCGACCTTGGACAGCAGCATGCCGAGGAACATCGACGAGTACTGGTGGCCGAACTGGGCCATCTGGAAGCCCGAGATCGAGACCTCGTGCAGCCCGGACGTCTTGTGGCCGGCCACCAGGTGCCAGATGTCGTGGCACTGGAGGATCCGGACGTTCAGGTAGTCGAGCGGGTAGGGCAGGTCGGTGAGCCCGAGCGCGTCCCGGTCGAGGACCTCCAGGTCGAAGCCGTTATCCACGACGAATGAGTGCAGCGCGCCACCCAGCGAGTCACTCGGGCACGCGGCCAGTTCCGCGAGGGTGAACCGGGGCGGGACCCCGGCCTCGGCCGCCTCGGCCACCCCGGGATACCGCAGCGCCATGGCGGCCACGCGGCCGTGGTACTCCGGCGCCAGGAAGTCGGTGAGCGCGGCCGTCCGCACGGTGATGTCCGCCGGGTCGCGTCCGGCGTCCGGGTCGAACACGAGGTCCCGCAGACCCGCCCACAGTCCCTCGGGAACGCTGCCCGGCCTCGCCGGTGCGGAGATGTCGTCGGGCCCGTCGGGCGAGGCGCCGATCCAGCCCTCGCACAGCCCGTCGTAGACGGCCACCAAGGGCTCCGGCGCAACCACCGCCACGTACAGGGCCAGGGCGGCCACCTCGACGGCGGCGCCGGGATCGCCGGCCCGCAGTGCCCGGCCCGCGGCCACGGCGTCCTCGCGTCCGCCACCGGCGAGGACCTTGGCCTCGAAGCCCTCCCACGTCAGCTCGGCGGTCGTCATCAGCATCCCCCTGGCTCTCCCGATGGTCATCCAGAACGTACACCGGGCACCGGCGAAACGGGGGTGTCGCCGGCCGTTCCGCTCCCACCGTATGCAATTCCGACGTCCGGTGCCCCGCTGTGGCAGCCTGACCCGATGGACGCGACCGGGCCAGATCTCGACCCCGCCGACTGGGATCCCCGGGATCCGGCCTTCCGCCACGACCCCGTGCCCTGGTACCGGGCCCTGCGCACCCGGGCCCCGGTATACGGCCACGAGGAGATCGGCATCGTCCTGTCGCGCTATGCCGACATCGACCGCGTCCTGCGGGACCGGCGGTTCGGCGTGGCCACGCCGTCGCCGTGGCGGGAGCTGTTCGCCGCCGGGGCACCGCCTTCGATGCACCTGCTGTCGGAGCACTCACTGCTCTTCGTCGACCCGCCCGTGCACACGCGGGTGCGTGGACTGGTGGCGCAGGCCTTCACCCCCCGCCGGATCGAGGAGCTGCGCCCCCGCATCGAGGCGACGATCGGGTCGATTCTCGACGGACTCGACGACCGAGACGGATTCGACGTCCTGGAGGAGATCGCCTGGCCGGTCCCGATCCTGGCCGTCACCGACCTGCTCGACGTGCCGGTGACCGACCAGCGCCTGCTGCACGAGTGGACGCACGCCATCACGGCGGTGGACGAGCTGCCGCTCGAGCTCGACCTGCTGCCCGCCGCCGGCACGGCCGCCGACGAGTTCCTGGCTTACGCCGCCGACCTGGTCGACGAGCGCCGCAGGCATCCCGGCGACGACCTCATCTCGGGGCTCCTGGCCGCCGAGGACGACGGCGAGCGCCTGACGCGCGACGAGCTCCTGTCCATGATCGTGCTGATCCTGCTGGCCGGCCACGACACCACCGCCGGGCTCATCTCGACTGCCCTGTGGCTGCTGACCTCTCACCCCGATCAGGCCGACGAGGTGCGGAACGACCCGTCGGTCGTGCCCAACGCCATCGAGGAGGTCCTCCGCTACCTCGGACCGCTGCAGGTGGCGTCCGGCGGCGGGCGCTGGCCCTCCGAGCCGGTCACGATCGAGGACACCGTGATCGAGCCGGGCACCCCGATACGACTGTTGCTCGGCTCGGCCAACCGGGACCCCGACCGCTACGAGGACCCGGACCGTTTCGACATCCACCGGCAGTCCATCCGCCATCTCGCATTCGGGCGGGGCCTGCACGTCTGCCTCGGCTCGGCGCTCGGCCGCCTCGAGGCCCAGATCGTGGTGCCGGCGGTCCTCCGGCGGTTCCCTGACCTGGCGCTGGTCGACGACGAGCCCCACTGGCGGCCGTCGTTCGTCGTGCGCCAGCTCGCCACGCTCCCGGTGGCGACGGGTCGCGACTGACCGGTACCGGCCACGGCCGACGGTGCGGTCCGGTCGGGCGGCGGACTCGACGCGGCGATTCGGTCAGGCGCCGGTGGGCACGCCCAGGCGCTGCGACCGCCGGACCTTGGGGCAGCCGACGGCATGGCCCGAGCCACTGGCCACCGCCGTGCAGGGGCGGCACTCCCAGATGCCACCGGGGCTCCGCCACAGCACCGAGCCACAGGTCGGGCACACGTCCCGACCCTCGCTGCACTCGACGCCCTCGTAGCGGTGCGACGACAGCGGACAGCCGCGCCCGTGGCAGACGGCCCAGTCCGGGTCGGCCACCAGGCCGTCGACCGGGCAGACCACCAGGCACTTGTTGCAGTCGTTGCACCGCAGGGGGTCGACCTCGTAGGCCACGGGGAACGCGCCACCCTGGGTGACGGCCCCCTGGGGGCAGGCGGCCTCGCAGGCCCCGCAGCCGAGGCACTCGGTGTCGTCGATCTCCAGCGCCACGGTCAGGCTCCGGCCACCGCCGGCGCGGGGGCGCCGGCCGCGTCGAAGATCGCCTGGACCGTTCCCATGAACCGGTAGAACTTGTCGCTGCCCATGGCGTCCTCGGAGCGGGCCACCAGGGGGATGCCGGCGATGGTCAGTCCGTTGAGCGAGTGGGCGCTGTCGGCCGGCCCGTGCTCCTCGATCCAGTCCACCATCTCCGTCCAGGCGTCCAACGGTCCCGATACGACGACGTCGGGAGCGAAGACGCCCTCGGTCGTCGGGCCCACCACGCCGATGTCGTAGCCGTCGAGTACCAGGCCGAAGAAGACATCGGTGCCGTCGGGGACGAGCACCTCCACGCCCAACCGGAGGTCGGCGATGCCGAGCCGCTCGAGGACGGCCGGGTCGGCCGTGGCCCGGGACACCAGCTCGACGAACCACGCCGGCGAGGGGAACGGGGCCTCGATGGCGCCCATCAGACCGCCACCTCCGCCACCGCGCCGGGCACGCCGGCGATGAGCGCGTCCGGCAGGTGGAGCCGTCCCCGGCGGTCGAGGCCGGCGTGGGAGCAGCGCTTCAGGTAGTCCCCGATGATCTGCAGCCGCAGCACGTCACCGGCCGCGGTGCCCAAGGCACAGGCCTCCTCGACGCCGCCGGCCGCCAGGATGGCTGTGGGCTCGACGATCTCGGGGGTCGCGAAGATCATCGAGATGATCTCCTCGCCCTGGTCGAGGTAGGTATGGAAGTCCTCGGCCATCGACGGGTCCGAGGCCAACCGGTAGCGGAGGTGCATGGTGCCGTAGGCGACGTGGCGGGCCTCGTCCTGCATGCACAGCCGGAAGATCTGCTGTTCGACCGGCGACGGGGCGAGGGCGGCACCAGCCCGGAACAGCGAGAGCACGATGCCCTCGCCGAGAAGGTGCATCAACGCGGAGCCCTCGTCGTAGGTCTGGGCGTCGAGGATGAGCTGGAGGAACCGCTCGACCACCGCGGTCGCCCGCCCCAGGCCGCCCCCGTTGGCCAGGGCACGCTTGCGGAACACCTCGGTGTGGCGTGCCTCGTCCATCACCTGGGTGCAGAGGAACATCTTGGCCTCGACGAAGTCGTGGTTGATCCGCCACAGCCACTTGGCCGGGAAGTCGGCGGCCACCATCTCGACCTCGGACAGCACGGTGGCGAGCTGGCACATGGCGTGCTCGACGTCGGGATCGAGGGGGACGAGGTCGGCCCAGGGGATGTCACGGGTGGCACTCCACTGGCGGCTCACGGCCTCTTCGTAGAGGTCCAGGATGTTGTCGGCCCACACCTCGGCCCGGTCGTTGATCGTGTACCCCATGTCCGGGACGCCGGCTTCCACGTCTGAGCCACGCGGGGCCATGGTCCGCAGGGGCGCATGCTCGGGGATCTCGCCGTAGGAACCGATGGCGATGTCCCGCATCGTGAGCCCCGTCTTCGACGGTTCGGCCCGCACCCCCCACTCGGAGTTGGTATCGCGCAGCCAGCCGAGATCGAACTCGCCTCGTGCCGAGCGCTCCAGGTAGTCCAGGTCCAGTCCGAGTGCCATGCGGTACCCCCTTCGATCCGCGACGCAATGAAACACGTCGTGCATTCCTGTATCAGCAATTGCAGGATGCGGGTCAGGAGCTCCGGTCACTAGGGCCGAAGGTCCCATGCCGTCGGCCGGGGCCCGAGCGGGGCACCGACTCAGGACGACGTGCGGGTGGCGTAGCTGAGGCCGTAGGCCGCGCGCCGCAGCTGGAGGACCTCATCGTGGTCGGGCAGGGCGAGTCCGTCGACGACGTTCGTCGGATCGAAGATGACGGGCGAGGACTCCCCGACCACGCCGGCGAGGACGAGCCGACCGGCCACCAACGTCGGGCGCCCGGGCCAGACCGCGGTGGGGTCGTCGGTCGGGTCGTCCGGCTCGCCAAGGTGGAGCACGAGGTCGAAGGCGGCGCCGGCCGCACACCGGTCACCCAGCTCCACACCCAGGTCGAGGTCGTCGGGCGGGTCATCGAGGAACGATTCGCCGCCGACGGGCGCCAGCGTCCACCGGAACGGGTGGGGCTCCCCCGCGTCGTCGACGAGGAAGAAGGTGTGGAGCCCGTTGTAGGCCAGGGTGGCGTAGCTGGCCGGCACCCGCGCGGCCAGGGCCGCCTGGACCGCGGGCAGCGCCTCGGGATGGGCCTCGACGAAGGCCAGCATCTTCGCCGGGTCGGGCGCGCCCGTGTCCGGGTCCGGCGCGCGGGCCGCCAGCAGCTCGAGGAACGACGCACCGTCCCGGACCAGGAAGTTGGGCGAGCTCACACCGACGAGGTCGTGGGGGCCCGCCGGGGTGCGGAGCTTCACCGCCATGCCGCGGCCGCTCGGGACGGCGTCGGGCACCGCCGGGTCCCCGCCCGGGTGGGAGAAGCGCACCGTGGCCGGACTCGATCCGGAGACCAGGTGGGATGCGATGGTCCGTCCGACCAGTTCCCCGGACGGGGTGAAGGTGCCCTCGGCCATCGTGCCCTTGGCATGGAGCGCCCGGTGCCGGGGTGAGCTCGTGGGAGCCGATCGCAGCCGGTCGTGGATGGTCCGGGCGGTCGCCTCGATGTCGGTGCTCATGGTCCGAACGTAGCGGTCGTCGTCGCGGACGGAGTCCGGGGATCGTCCTGTAATGTAGTAATCATGATTACCGACAAGGAACTCCAGACGCTCGGGGAGCTCGTCTCCCCCATGATCCCCGGCGGCTGGTTCGTCGGCCCCCCACGCCTGACGGTCGACGACGACGAGATCCTGATCGTCGGGACGCTGGCCGACGACGGACCAGGCTCCGGCAGTCCTGAAGCCTTCCGCGAGGCCACGCGGGCCGCACGGATGGAGATCGCCGACCGCGTCCAGCCCGCGGCCGGGCGCTCCGTGGCCTGGGGGGTCACGACCGGCGACACGACGACCGTCTACACGAGCCTCGGCGTGCCCGCCATGACGCGCCTCCGCATCGGCGAGCGTGACGTGCTCGACACCCTGATCGCCGCGGGTGTGGCCCGCAGCCGGAGCGAGGCGCTGGCGTGGTGCGTCCGGTTCGTGGGTCAAAAGGAGGCGGACTGGCTCGAGGAGCTGCGCACCTCGATCCAGCGGGTGACCCAGGTCCGGGCGGAGGGTCCCCGACTCTCCTGACGGGGGCCGGCACGGCACACCGGGACCCGCGGATCACCACCGACGTCGACCGGCCGGGGCTCAGTAGCCGAGCGCCGCGCGCAGGATGGCGGCGGTCGGCGGGCCGGAGATCTCGGCACCGGTGGAACTGGCCGCCTGGTCCGGGACGGACACGGTGACGGCGCCGGGCGGGGGCCGGGATCAGCCGGGGGCCGACGCCGGGTGGGTGGCGATCCCGACGACCGGAGCGGCCAGTGGCCTGCCGGCCATCGAGCCGTCGAAGGGTGCGCTCCCAAAGGCGAACACCCCGCCGTCGGCGGCGGCCAGCCAGTAGCCCGCCCCGTCCGGCGTCGAGGACATCCCGACCACGGGGGCATTGAGCTGCTTCCCACCCATCGATCCCTGGAAGACCGCGTCGCCGAAGGCGAAGACCCCGCCGTCCGACGCCACCAGCCAGTAGCCGCCGCCGTCCGCGGTGGCGGCCATCCCGACCACCGGGGCGTTCAGATGGGTCCCCCCGAGCGATCCCTCGAAGGCGGCGTCGCCGAAGGCGAAGACCCCGCCGTCAGACGCCACGAGCCAGTAGCCCGCGCCATCTACCGTGGCGGCCATGCCGACCACCGGCGCGGCCAGCGTCTCCGCTTCGGCGCCGCCGAGCGGCACGGCGTCGCCGCATCCGGCCACGGCCCCGTTACTGCTGGCGAGGAAGAACCCGTCGCCCGTCGGTGACGATGCCATTCCGACCCAGGAGCCCTTCGCCCCGTTCAGGCCGGTGCAGCCCGACTGGTCAGGAGAGGCGGCCGCACCGAACGCGCTGGGGAACCGGAACACGTTGAGGAGCCAGTAGCCCCCGCCGGTCGGTGTGGTGGCGATCGCCCCACACCCGAGCGCGGCGTCGCGCGTGCTCGGCGGCTGGGGGGAGAAGGTGCAGGGCCCCGCCGGTGCGGAGCCGGAGCCGTAGAAGGGGGCATCGAACGAGAAGACACCCCCGTCGGCCCCCGCCAGCCAGTAGCCGGGCGACGTCGGGGCCGGCGTGGCGACAGCAGACGACGGGGTGAGCAGCAACGGGATGCCACATGCGGCGATCAGGGTGGCGGTGGCGACGAGCAACTTCCGGAATGACAGCACAGCGACCTCCTCACGGACCCCCGCACGGCGAACCTACTGCGTGGCGTGGCCCGTCGCCCGACCCCTCCCCTGGGTTCCGCAAGTCTGCACTTGCGTGCTATCCAACGTTGTGCAAGTATGCACTTGCGCCTACAAAGGCCGACGACCAGGAGGACACCATGCGCGAGGACAGCATCGAGCGACAGATCGAGATCGACGCCCCGATCGAACGGGTGTGGGAGGTACTGACCCGCGCCGAGCACGTGGCCACGTGGTTCGGAACCGGGGAGGCCATCGACATCGATCTTCGGCCGGGCGGCATCATGACGCTGGACCATGGCGACTTCGGGCGTTACCGGACGCGCTTCGTGGAGGTCACGCCGCCCAGCATGCTCTCCTATCGGTGGGCGGCCGGGTTCCCGGATCACCTGCCCGACGAGTCGAACTCGACCCTGGTCGAGTTCACCCTGACACCCTCCGCCACCGGCACCACCCTGCGGGTCGTCGAGCGCGGGTTCGCCTCCTTCGAGATGCCGGCGGACCGGGAGCGTGCCGCAGGGTTCGACAACCACTCGGACGGGTGGTCCGACGTGCTGCAGCGGGCGGCCGACCTCGCCGAGGGCAAGGTCGTCCAGCCACTGGCCGGTCGCGCATGACGGTCGTCGAGGACGTCCTCGGCGCGCTCGCCGACCCGACCCGTCGTACGCTGCTCGATCACCTCGCCCGGCACGGCACGGCCACGGCGACGATGTTGGCCGACGAGCTGCCGATCAGCCGGCAGGGCGTCACCCAGCACCTCGCGCTGCTGACGTCGGCGGGCCTGGTCGAGGGACGACGCGCGGGTCGCGAGCGCCGGTTCCACGTGCGCCCGGAGGCGTTGCTCGACACCTCGTCGTGGATGGCCGACCTGGCCCACCGGTGGGACGGCCGACTGGCCCGGATCAAGGACCTCGCGGAGGGGGCACCGCCGGAAGGGTGAAGGACACCGGTCCCCCATCGCCCACGACACGTCGACCGACGCCCGTCGGTCGACGTGTCGTGGCCCGGAGTGCGCTTAGATGGCCCGATGGACTTCGACCTCTCGACCGAGGACCGCCACATCTCGGTCCGGATCGGCTTCCCCGTGGAGTGCCGGTACCGGGGTGGGAACACGACCCTGGGCCCACACGGTGCCCATCTGTGGATCCACGGGGACCGCATCGGACACGGCGAGCTGAAGCTCACCCACGGGATACCTCTCCGGGACGTGACCAGTGTCGACGTCAAACAGCGGGAGGTCGGTGGTACCGACGCCCAGGTCCTGTACGCCCCCGCGGCCGGCTACAACGGATACCTCGCCGGGGGCGGACGCCCGGCGTCGCGCCCGAAGGTCCAGACCGACATCGTCGTGCGGACCCGGGACGGGCAGGCCGCGACGTGGGAGGTCGACGACAAAGGGGCCGACTGGGTGCGCAAGCGACTGGGACCGGCGCTCGCCGAAGCCCACATCCCCTACTACGACGACCTTCCCCCGGCGCAGCGCGCGACCTGACCGTGCCCCGGGGGACACGACGGTGCCGCACCGTTTAGCACGAGTGCCACCTGCTCCCAGCGGAGGGGAAACCCCTCGGATCTCGACGTATCGTTGAGTGATGCCGATGCCGAAGTTCGAGATCATCTGCGAGGTTGAGCCTGCCACCCGCCCGGATGTGACGCACGTCCGTCATCAGATCGGCGTACTGAGCAACGTCGCCGACGCCTTCTTGATCCCCGACAACCACATCGGCCGTGCGACGGTGTCAAGCATCGCAGTGGCGCATGAGGTGCGGCTCATGGGAGGCCGCTCGATCGCGTGCATCAATGCCCGTGACCGGAATGTTCTCGGCTTCCAGCGGGATCTGCTGACCGCAGCCGCCTACGGAGTGGACGAGTTCCTGTTCGTGTACGGCGACCGACCGGAGACAGGGGCTCGTTCGGACGACCTCACGGTCACATCGATGATCACCGAAGCCCGTGCCTTCGCCGACCGAACGGAGGCGATTGATTCGCTCCGGCTCGGCGCGGCAACCGGCCTGGGTCCCATTCCGGCCTGGAAGCAGGACGCCGACTTCCTCCTCACGCAGGTGACCTACTCGATCGACGACTTGCTCCACTGGCGCTCGTCAGTCGAATTCGACGGTCCGATCTATGCAGGCGTGATGGTGCTCCCCAGTTCGTCGATGGCTCGCAAGTTGTCCGCCGACGTGCCCCAGTTGGCCGTGCCCGAGGCGATCATCGGTCAGCTCGACCAAGATCGCGGATCGGGCGTGGACATCGCCTGCGACCACATCACGGCGATCCACGAGTCGGGGGCGTTCGACGGCGTCCACCTGATCCCCGTGAACCGCTATCGAGAGATGGCTGCCAGGCTGGAATCGCTGCTGTAGCGGCCCGCCGGACTGACGTCGGGGGCACTACGTCCGAGGCGCTCCGTCACCACGGATCGAACGGTCGGTCCATTCCGGGACAGGCTCCTTCGGCGGACCGGCGGACGTGTGCCTCGTGCCCGGAGGATCGACCGCCCAGTCCGGCGTCACGTCCCACCCCTCTGCGTACACGAGTTCGGCAAGTGGTCGTCGGCGAACTGGTCCGTGGCCACCGGCAGGCTTGCCGATGGTGATCATTCCAGCCAGGAAGGCCTCCTCAGGGATAGAGAGGAGTTCGCGGAGCTCCGATTCGACCGGATAGTGCATCACCGTGAAGGCGCCGCCGTAGCCAAGAGCACGGGCAGCGAGCAGCAGGTTCTGGCATGCCGGATAGATTGAGGCGCTCTCCATCGGGAACGGGGGCCGGTAGCGCACCAGGCAGGGAAACACCAGCACGGGAACATCCTCGAAGTGGTCCACGTAGTGTTGCATCGAGAGCGCCCCGCGAGCCTTCGGTGATGAGCTGTCCGTTCCGGAACCTCGGTCATAGCCATCAGCGACTCGCTTTGCCTCCCAAATCTGCCGGGCCCCCCTGGCCGCGATCCGCTTGGCCGCCACAGCCTTCGGGCCGTCCGTCAGCACGATGAATCGGAAGGGCTGGCGATTGGATCCACTCGGGGCCCTCGTCGCCGCGAAGAGCATGCCGCGTAGCGCTTCGGGTGGCACCGGATCCTTCGTGTAGCGGCGAATCGTCCGCGTGGTCGCCAGTCCCTCCAGGAGACCTACCTGATCCGGAGGAAGCGGCATCTGCGCGAGTTGGCTGCGCGGGGAGACACGTTCGGACATGACATCAGCTTGCTGCACCCGTGAGTCGACGCCAAATGGACCGGCCGGCTCGGATGGCCGGCAGTGGAGGACGGGTGAGCCCGTGTGGATTCCCGGGTGGGAGCTGTGGCGACACGTCACGCTCGGATCAGAGTTCCACCCTGGTCTTTCCCTGTTTGCCGCGCAGTCCACCGGGGCTAGATCAGCCTCGCGCCGCGGTCCTTGGTCTGCCGGCTGCGCTTCTCCCGTTCACCATGGTTTGTCCGGTAGGCCGTTGGGGCGGCATTCACGCCTCGCCTCTCTGACGC
>CAZULR010000014.1:0-1212 GCA_964621235.1 uncultured Acidimicrobiaceae bacterium | reverse complement strand
ACGCAGATGGCGTCGCTCGACAACCCGCCGCGTCGGTCCGGCGTCGACTAACCCATTCCGATGTTGCCGTCGCAGCCACCGCGTACCGGCACGGTCGCCCGTTGGACGAGCTCACTCGGGAGTTCGGTGTCCACCGTCGACCGACGACGAAGCCGCATGGGTCTCGACAGACCCTCGGGTGAATGACACCATCAAAGGCCTTCGCCAATGCCGTTGCGGTGACCGATTGAGGATACAGCCGAAGAGTGACACCCACCCGGGGCGAATTCAGGCGGTCGGGGCAGTCAGGACACCGGGTGCATGAGGGCGGTCACCCATCGTCTGCCACAGGATCCGCATCGGTGCACATCCTCGTGACCCGCCGGTTCATGGCAGCTGTGGGCGTGCCCGGCCAGATGACCTTTGCGGATGACGGGCGATGTACGGCACGTCACCGAATCCGGATCGGCTGTCACCCGTTCGAGGCTACCCGTGGCCCAAAGCCGGCGTTCGGAGAAAGGTGGATCGGCGGCGGTGATCGAGTCTGTACGGGGCTATGGACTGGCTCCCGAGCAATCCTTCGGCATCAGGAGTACGGTCGAAGTCCGAGTGGGCGCACCGGCGGAGCCGAGCGGCTGTGCCGGCCGATTCCAAGGGGGAATTCATGTCACGTAACCGTCCTGTTCGACTCCTCTTCTGTGCCGCATTGGTCGGCTCGGCATCGCTGGCCGCGGTGTCCGTCCCCGGGGGTATCGCCTCGGCCAGTCCTCTCACCGTGAGCTGCACCGGACTCACGGGGGCTCCGGTGACCTGGAACTTCAGCGGGTGCACCGGTTCAGGCTTCGCATTGACCGGTGCCACCGGAGCATCCGTACCGCTCAACGCCACACATCTGAAGATCACGTGGGTCACCGGCAACACGTCGAAAGTGGTCTACGCCTCTGCCACCACGGCGCCTTCCACTGCCTGTCCCATCATGTCCGGGCTCTTCAATGTCGGCGTCCTCCACGAGGTCGGCAAAGTCGTCGGCGGTACGGCTGCGGGCATGATCGGTGGAGCGTTCAAGCTCAAGGCATGCGAGTACTCCACCACCGCCAGCGGCCCCGCTTCTCTCTGGGTGGGCGTGGGGCACCAGAAGGTCTGAGTCGCAAGCAGGCTTCAACGGAGTGCGGGGCCGTTGGGTCCGCTCCCCCAGCTCCAGCCATTTGTCGAGGAGCTGCCCGACGGTGGCCC
>CAZULR010000013.1:0-22124 GCA_964621235.1 uncultured Acidimicrobiaceae bacterium | reverse complement strand
GGCATCGCGTTGGGCGGCGTGTTCGCCGAGGCGCTCGGCGACAAGGCGGGCGTACGCCGGTTCGCCTCGATCTCCCTGCCCCTGGACGAGGCCCTGGTCGACGTCGCCCTCGACCTGTCGGGCCGCCCCTTCCTCGCCTACGGAATCGAGTTCGCCCCCGACACCCCGGGACTCGGCACCCCGCCCTTCGACCCGCAGCTGGCCGAGGAGTTCTGGCGGGCCTTCGTGACGGCGGCGGCCGTCACCCTCCACGTGCGGCTCGTCACCGGCCGGAACACCCACCACATCGTGGAGGCCTCGTTCAAGGCCGTGGCCCGCGCCCTCCGGGACGCCGTGCGCGTCGAGGGCGGGGGCATCCCGTCCACCAAGGGCACGCTGTGACGCGCCGCCCGACCCCGTGATCGCCGTCCTCGACTACGGCATCGGGAACCTGCGCTCCGCCGAGAAGGCGCTCCTGGCCGTGGGCGCGGACGCCCGCCTGGTCGACGACCCCGACGCCGCCGCCGACGCCGACGGTGTCGTGCTGCCCGGGGTGGGCGCGTTCGGTCGTTGCGCGGAGGCGCTGGCCCGCACCGGGCTCGGGAACGCCGCGCTGGGCGCCATCGCCCTGGGCGTCCCGTTCCTCGGGATCTGCGTCGGGTTCCAGCTCCTCTACGAAGGCTCGGAGGAGGACCCGTCCGCGACCGGCCTCGGTGTCCTGCCCGGCACGGTCCGGCGCCTGCCGGACGGGGTGAAGCACCCGCAGATGCAGTGGAACACCCTGGACGTCGGCCGCTCCGCCCTGCTGGCCGGCGTGCCCGATCCCGCCTGGGTCTACTTCGTACACTCCTATGCCCCGGAGCGGACGGGCGACACCACTTCCACGTGCGACTACGGCGGCGAGGTGGTGGCGACGGCGGAGCGGGGCCGGGTGTGGGGCACGCAGTTCCACCCGGAGAAGTCCGGCGCCGTCGGCCTCGGCATCCTGGCCAACTTCGTGGCGGCCGTCGACAGCTCGGGCGCCTGATGGACCTCTACCCGGCCATCGACATCCGCGATGGTGGCGCCGTCCGGCTCACCCAGGGCGACTTCGACCGCCAGAGCGACTACGGCGACCCCGTGGAACTGGCCCGCCGCTTCGCGGACGGTGGTGCGCCGTGGCTGCACGTCGTCGACCTCGACGCCGCCCGCTCGGGCCGACCAGTCAACCGCGCCACCGTGGTGGCCATCGCCGGGGCCGTGGACGTCCCCGTCCAGACCGGCGGCGGGGTGCGCTCGCTCGACGACGTCGCCGAGCTGTTGGGCGGCGGGCTGGCCCGGGTCATCCTCGGCACCGCGGCGCTCGACGACCCGGGACTGGTCCGTCGGGCCACGGAGGCCTTCCCCGGCCGCGTGGCCCTCGGCCTCGACTACCGACGCACGCCCGACGGGCGCGCCGAGGTGGCGGTGCGCGGGTGGGAGGAGGGCTCGGGCCGCACAGTCGGCGACCTCCTCGACGACGTGGCCGGTGCCGGTCTGGCGGCGGTCGTCGTCACGTCCATCGAGCGCGACGGCATGTTGACGGGCCCCGACATCGACGGGCTGGTCGCCGTGCTCGCCACCACCGAGGTGCCGGTCATCGCCTCGGGGGGCGTGGGCTCGGCCGCGGATGTCGTGGCCTTGGCCGCCCTCGAGGCGATGGCGCCCGACGGGTCCCGTCGGCGGCTGGCCGGTGCCATCACCGGTAAGGCGCTCGTCGACGGGCGGATGACGGTCGAGGAGGGGGTGGCGGCGTGCGCTCGGTCCGTGTGATCCCGTGCCTCGACGTCGACGCCGGCCGGGTGGTGAAGGGCGTGCGCTTCACCGACCTCTTCGACGCCGGCGACCCGGTCGAACTGGCTGCCCGCTACGACGCCCAGGGCGCGGACGAGCTCGTCTTCCTCGACATCACCGCGTCGTCGGACAACCGGTCGACCATGGTCGACGTGGTGGCCCGGACCGCCGAGCAGGTCTTCATCCCGCTCACCGTGGGCGGCGGGGTGCGCGCCGTGGAGGACGCGCGCGCGCTGCTCCGGGCGGGGGCCGACAAGATCGGCGTCAACTCGGCGGCCGTCGAACGCCCCGGCCTGGTGACCGAGCTGGCCGACGAGTTCGGCAGCCAGTGCGTGGTGGTCGCCATCGACGCCCGGCGGCGCACGGAAGCGACCGCGGACCCCGAGTGGGAGGTCTTCACCCACGGGGGACGGACCGCCACCGACATCGACGCCGTGGCCTGGGCCGAACGGTGCACGTCGCTGGGTGCCGGCGAGCTCCTGGTGACGTCCATGGACCGGGACGGCACCCGAGACGGCTTCGACCTCACCCTCACCCGCTCCATCGCCGACCGGTGCCCCGTGCCGCTCATCGCGTCCGGCGGAGTGGGGGAGCTGGACCACCTCGTCGAGGGCGCCCGGGACGGAGCCGCCGACGGCGTGCTGGCCGCCTCGATCTTCCACCTCGGCGAGTTCACCGTGGCCGACGCCAAGGCCCACCTGGCCGCCGCCGGCGTGGTGGTGCGCCCCGTCTGACCTGGTGGTGCGCCCCGTCCGACCCCGGTGGTGCCCGTGCCACCGGGTATCCGGCGGGACCGGGCGCCGGCAGGCCTGCGGTAGCCTGCGGGCGTGGCGACCACTACTCCGCAGGCTCCCGTGACGGGGGTGGACGGCGACGACGCACCGCTGGCCATCAACGTGCTGGCCGACCGCGTCCTCGTGCAGGTGGGCCAGACCGACGGGGAGCGCCGGTCGCGTTCGGGCATCCTGATCCCGGCCACGGCCCAGGTGTCGCGCCGCCTCGCCTGGGCCCGCGCCGTCGCCGTGGGGCCCCACGTGCGGTCGGTCAAGGTCGGGGACAACGTGCTGTTCAATCCTGAGGACCGCTTCGAGGTCGAGGTGCAGGGTGAGGAGTACGTCATCCTGCGTGAGCGGGACGTCCATGCCGTCGCTGCCACCCGCTTCGACGGCGGCACCGGCCTGTATCTCTGAGCCGGACCACCGAGCACCAGCCATCCGTACCACCAGGAGCCATCGTGACCACCCCCGCCCCCCCGCCCACCTTCACCGCCCGCCCCGTGCCGCACACCGCCGCGGAGCTCGAGGAGGTCGCCTACAACGCCGACGGCCTGGTCGGCGCCATCGTCCAGGACGCCACGGACGGCACGGTGCTGATGTTCGCCTGGATGAACTCCGAGTCGCTGGCCCGCACCCTGGAGACCGGGCGGACGTGGTTCTGGAGCCGGAGCCGTCAGGAGTACTGGTGCAAAGGCGAGACGTCGGGCGACCGCCAGTACGTGCGGAGCGTGCGGTACGACTGCGACGGTGACGCGCTGCTGGTGACCGTCGACCAGGAGGGCGCGGGTGCCTGCCACACGGGCAACCGCAGCTGCTTCTACCGGGCCTTCGGCGACGACCCGGGCGCCTCGTGACCGGTCCGCTCGGTCCGGGGCTCGAGGGGTTCCGGTCGCTCGCCCGGGCCCATCGGATCGTGCCCGTGTGGCGTGAGCTGGTGGCGGACACGGTGACCCCGGTCGGTGCGTTCCTCCAGCTGGTGGGCACGGGGGAGGCGTCCGGATTCCTGCTGGAGTCCGTCGAGGGGGGCGAGCGCTGGGGCCGGTACTCCTTCGTGGGACGCAATCCGCTCGCCACGGTGGTGGCCCAGGGCCACCACGTCACCACCCGGGGGAGCATCGACCTCGACGCACTGGTGGGTGGCGGGGTCACCGGCCACCACGGCGTGCTGTCGGCGCTCGAGGCCATTCTCGACGTCGTGGACTCGCCGGACCTGCCGGACCTGCCACCGCTGCACGCCGGCCTCGTCGGCTACCTCGGCTACGACGTCGTGCGCGAGGTCGAGCACCTGCCCGACATCCCACCCGACGACCTCGGCCAGCCCGACGCCATCCTTTGCGTCATCGGCCAGTTGGCCGCGTTCGACCACTGGCGTCAGCGGGTGGTGCTGATCGACAACGTGGTGGTCGACCCGGCATGGGGCGACGCCGAGCTCGACGGCGCCCACGCGGCAGCTGAGGCCCGGCTCGACGAGCTGGCCGCCGACTGCGTCCGTCCGACGGTCGAGGCGCCGCGACCGCTGCCGCCCCGACAGTCGCCGCCGGACGACGTGGTGAGGACCATGTCCGACGAGCTGTACATGGATGCCGTCCTGGCCGCCAAGGAGCATGTGGTGGCCGGGGACATCTTCCAGGTGGTGCTGTCCCAGCGCTTCGACCTCGACCGGCTGGGCTCCGACCCGTTCGACGTCTACCGGGTGCTGCGGCTGGTCAACCCCAGCCCCTACCTCTACTTCCTGCGGTTCCCCGAGGTGACGGTGGTCGGCGCGTCACCCGAGCCCATGGTCCGACTGCGCGACGGCACGGTCACATCCCGCCCCATCGCCGGGTCGCGCCCCCGTGGCATCACGCCGGAGGAGGACGCCCGCCTCGAGGGTGAGCTGGTGGAGGACCCGAAGGAGGTGGCCGAACACGTCATGCTGATCGACCTGGCCCGCAACGACGTGGGCCGGGTGGTGACCTTCGGCACCGAGGTGGTCGACGAGGTGATGGTGGTGGAGCGCTACAGCCACATCATGCACCTGACCTCCCAGGTGTCGGGCGCGTTGGCGCCGGGCAAGGGCCCGATCGACGTCCTCCGGGCGACGCTGCCCGCCGGAACGCTCTCGGGAGCACCCAAGGTCCGGGCCATGGAGATCATCGACGACCTCGAGCCCACCAAGCGCGGCGTCTACGGCGGCGTGGTCGGCTACCTCGACTTCAGCGGCAACCTCGACACGGCCATTGCCATCCGGACCATGACCGTCACCCCGGACGGACGGGCCTCCGTCCAGTCCGGGGCCGGCATCGTGGCCGACAGCGACCCCGCCTCCGAGAACGCCGAGTGCGCGCACAAGGCCGCCGCCCTCCTGTCGGCGGTGGCCATGGCCCGCACGGCCGCCCGGGTCCGGTCATGACCGCGGACCCGCGGGGCGCGGCGGCACTGCGGACCGGGACGGCGGCGCGCGTGGTGGGGCGCGACGTGGTGACGGCCGCCGGGCCCGACGCCCGCACCTATCTCCAGGGGCAGTGCAGCCAGGATCTCGACGGACTGGGCGTGGGGGAGAGCGCCGAGTCGCTCGTCCTCAGCCCGCAGGGCAAGGTCGACGCCTACGTGCGGGTGACCCGGACCGGTGACGAGTCCTTCGTCCTCGACACCGACGCCGGTTGCGGTGCGGACCTGCTGGCCCGGTTGCTGCGGTTCAGGCTGCGGGTCGCCGTCGACCTCGCGCTGGTCGACTGGTCCTGCCTCGCCCTGCGCGGCCCGACGGCTGTCGCCCTGTCGGGCTCCGGCGCACCGGGTCGGCCGGGTGGGCCGGTGCTGGCCCTGACGGTGACGTGGCCGGGGTGGTCCGGGGTCGATCTCCTGGGGCCGGTGCCGTCCGAGGACGCGGACCTCGACGGCTGGCTGCCCGGGGGTGCCGTGCGGTGCGACCGGGAGGCGTGGGAGGCCGCCCGCATCGAGGCCGGCGTGCCGATGGGGGGCCGCGAGGTGACGGGGTCGACGATCGCCGCCGAGGCCGGTCTCGTGGAGCGCACCGTGTCGTTCACCAAGGGCTGCTTCACCGGCCAGGAACTGGTGGCCCGCCTCGACGCCCGGGGGTCCAATGTGGCGCGGCACCTCTGGGGCGTGGTGGTACCCGGTGGTGCCCGTCCCCCGGTCGGTGCCGCCGTGTGGACCGCCGACGGCGGTAACGAGGTGGGCGCGCTGTCCTCGGTCGCCTGGTCGGACTCGTTCGGTGCCACGGTGGCCCTCGCCACCCTGCAGCGGCGGGTGGTCCCGCCCGAGCCGGTGGTCGTGCGGTGGGACGGGATCGAGGCCGCCGGCGAGGCACGCCCGCTGCCGCTGACCGTGGCCGGCTGACCGTCCCGGGAGGCGTCAGGGACGCGCTACGTTGCCCCGCATGGCCGGTGGCAGCCGGCCGGCAGCACGGAGGCTGCCCGGACGTGGGGGAGACGACATGACGACCGATGCACCGACGGGTCCCGAGGCCGGTCCAGGTCCCGGAGGGACCGTGGAGATGGATGCCGAGCGCATCACCACGTCGACGCGCGATCCCGGGGAGATGCGGGACAAGTTCGAGCGCTGGCTGCGGGCCACCCTTCCCGAGGGCAGCGACGCCCGAGTGGTGGAGCTCACGAGCCCGGAGTCCAACGGCATGTCTTCGGAGACGCTCCTGGTCGACGCCCTCTGGACCGAGGACGGCACCGAGGTCTCCCGGCGGCTGGTGGCGCGGGTGGAACCTCCGGCGACCGACTATCCGGTGTTCACCACGTACGACCTCGCCATGCAGTTCCGCGTGATCCGCCTGGTGGAGGAGCACACCGACGTGCCCGTCCCCGCCACCCACTGGCACGAGACGGACCCGTCGGTGCTCGGCGGGGAGTTCTTCGTCATGGACCGCGTCGACGGGCTCGTGCCACCCGATGTGCTGCCCTACACCTTCGGCGACAACTGGGTGTTCGACGGGTCCGAGGCGGACCGCCGGTCCCTCCAGGACTCCGCGGTGCGGGCCATGGCCGGGATCCACTCGATCCGACCGACCGACCACGACCTGTCCTTCCTCCAGTTCGACCAGCCCGGCGCCACGGCGCTCGAGCGGAACCTCAACAGCTGGAAGGACTATCTGGAGTGGGTGGTCGGGGACACCCGGTCCCAACTCCTCGACGACTGCTTCGCCTGGCTGGGTGACAACCTCCCCGAGGACACCAGTCCCGACGCCCTGTCGTGGGGGGACGGCCGGATCGGCAACATGATGTTCCGGGACAACGAGGTCGTGGCGGTGCTCGACTGGGAGATGGCGGCCGTGGCCCCACCCGAGGTCGACCTCGGGTGGATGTGCTACCTCCATCTGTTCTTCCAGGACCTGGCCGTGCAGCTGGGCGCTCCCGGACTCCCGGACATGTTCCGCCCGGCGGACGTCCGGGCCACCTACGCGGAGGCCGCCGGCCACGAGCCGGGGGACCTCAAGTGGCACATCGCCTATGCCGCCATGCGGCACGGGGTGATCATGCGCCGGGTAACGGAGCGGTCGATCTTCTTCGGGGAGGCCGATGCCCCCGCCGACATCGACGACCTCATCATCCACCGGGCGACACTGGCCGGGATGCTCGACGGCAGCTACTGGGAGGGTGTCGCACTCTGAGCCCGCCGAGCGGTCGGATCGTGCCGCCCCGACGGTCGATCGGGGCCTTCCGGGTGGCGGAGCGGACCCGATCGAAGCCGGTCGGGCCCTACCAATGACACCCCAGGTTGCACCTGTGGACAGAGTATAATCCTCAACTAGAGGTATAGCCTCAACAAGAGCGTTAGCATTGTCTCTGACCAGGCACGACGAACGCCATCGGCGTCCGCGGCCGTCACGGATGGGACGGTGGTCCGTCGAGGGCCCTCCGGCCGGTCGGCCGCCATCGGGAGCGCCCGGGCGGTGTCCGGTAGGTGGTGTCCGGTAGGTGGGTACGTGGCGGTGCCGGAGTCGGGCGGGGTGCACGGCACGGAAGGTGTCCCGGGCGCGGTACGCCGACGAGTGCCTCGAGCAGTGGCTCGACCTCCCCGATCTGCCGGGCCGGCGTCGTCGTCCTGCACGGCCGCTGGTACCAAAGGAGGGTGCCGACCCGCATCGAGACCGGAGGCCACACCTACGACGTCCGGTAGCCCCGGTTCGACAACCTGTCCGGCCTGACGTGTTCCCTGTGGTTGAGCAGCATCGTCGCTCCGTCGGCCGTCGTGGTCGACCGGTCGTCGGGAGTGACGGTCCTGTTCATGGTCTCGCGCCACTGGGATCTTGTGGAGCGGGCCCTCGTCGAGCTCGAGCCGGACCGGGGGACGCTGCGGATCCCGGTGCACGGGTCGCGGCCCGACGACACGGTGCCGTCGGCGGTGGACGAGGGCGGTGCCGTCCGTTTCCGGCTGCGCCTCGCCTTCCTGCCGACGTGGCACTGGTTCGACCTGGTGGAGGTGGCGATCCCCATGCAGGGGCCCGTGGACCCCGGCGTCGTCATCGGTGCCGCCCTGGCCGCCGGCAACATGCTCAGCTACTTCCGCCGGTCCTCGAATACCGGGTAGTCGACGGGGCGGGGACCAGACCGAGGGTCGGGCAGATCCGGGGTCAACCGGATGCGGCCCCGGGCGCGCGCAGCTCGACGACGAGGCGCGTCCCCGCCCCGTCGACCAACGGGGACTCAGCGTGGACGTCCGCCCCCATCGCCGAGGCCAGTTCACGGACGATGGCCAGGCCCAGACCTGATCCCTGTCCTGCCGATCCCTCCCGATCGGTGCTGACGTGCCGATCGAACACGCGGGTGAGCTGGTCCGGTGGGATGCCGGGGCCGTCGTCGTCCACCCACAGGACGGCGCCGCCGGGGCCGGCCGTCAGGCCTACCTCGACCCGGCGGACGGCGAAGGAGGCGGCGTTCTCGACCAGGTTGGCGAGCACCTGGCCGAGCCGGTCGCTGTCGGCCTGGACCAGGCAGGTCGCCGGGTTCGACGCCGCGAGACCGACTTCGATGCCCAGATCGGTGGCCCGCGGCTTGAATCCGCCGACCACCTGGCGCACGACGAGGGCCGCGTCCACGCTCCGGAGGTCCAGTGTGAAGCGGTCGGCATCGAGGCGGGCGAGATCGAGCAGGTCCTGGACGAGGCGCTCGAGCCTCCGGGCCTCGCTGCTGATGATGGACGCCGCCGCGTACGGGTCGTCGGTGGCGCCGTCGAGTACGGCCTCGGCGTAGCCGCGTATCGAGGTGAGTGGCGTGCGCAACTCGTGGGAGACGGACATCAGGAACTGGCGCTCCTGGTCCCGGGCCCGGGCGAGACTGCCGCCCATGGCGTTGATCGACTCGGCCAGCTGGGCGAACTCGGGATCCTCGTGGGGCCGGACCTCCACCCGTGCGTCCAGGTCGCCGGAGGCGATCCGGCGGGTGGTGGCGACGGCCGCCACGACGGGCCGGGAGAACCGTCGGGCGAGGGCCGCGGCCACGAGCGCGGCAGCCGCCACGCCCAGGAGGCCGATGAGACCGAAGTAGCGTATGCCGTCGACGGGGCTGTGGACCTGGCGCGACACGACCAGCACCGGCGTGCCGTCGGTGCTGGCCTGCAACGGGGTGGGCACGGCCGAGTAGGTGAGCAGGCCTTTCGTGTGGCCGGTCACCTGCATGCCGGCCAGCAGGGCCTGTGGGTCGATGTCGGCGGTGGTGAGGCCGCCCTTCAGCGGCTGGGCGATCGTCCCGTCGGGGGACAAGAGTACGAACTGCACGGAGGTGAAGTTCCCGGCGCTCGAGACGACGGCCAGCTCCTTGCGGAAGGAGACCTTGGTAAGTCCGGCCCGGTCGGAGAACGTCGTCGAGATGGCCTTGGCCTCACCGCTCAGCTCGCGTTCGGCCGTGGAGACGGTGGCCCGCCGGATGAGCACGTAGCTGCCGATGCTGGTGACGGCGACCGTCACCAGCACGAGGGCGATGATGGCGATGGTGAGGCGCTGCCTCATGCGCTCACGACCGGTCGCCCGGGTCCGGCGCCGGCGTCCGGAGGGGTGTTCCTCGCCCGCGCTGGCGGGAGGCGTGCGTGCACGCGGCGGAGGGAAGCGCCGTCATCCGAGCCGGTAGCCGACGCCCCAGACGGTGGCGAGTGGCAGGTCGGGACCGAGTTTCTTGCGGAGTTGTCGCACGTGCACGTCGACGGTGCGCTCGTCGCCGAACCACCCCTCGCCCCAGACGCCGTCGAGGAGCTGCTGGCGGGTGAGCGCCAGACCCCGGTTGTCCATCAAGAAGGCCAGCAGATCGAACTCCCGGGTGGCGAGGGGCACGACCTCGTCGTCCCGGCGGGCCTCTCGGCGCCCGGTGTCCACGGACACTGACCCGAACTCGAGGACGGGCGGTGCTCCGGCGCCGCTTGCGGCCCCGGTGCGTCGCAGGATGGCGTGCACCCTGGCGACCAGCTCCCGGGCGCTGAACGGCTTGGTGACGTAGTCGTCGGCCCCGAGCTCCAGTCCCAGGATGCGGTCGACCTCGTCGTCGCGTGCGCTCAGGATGAGGACGGGCACCGGGGGCATGGCGGCGGCCAGCCGGCGACAGACGTCGAGCCCGTCGAGCTCGCCGGGAAGGCCCAGGTCCACGATGACGAGCCGAGGCGACTCCCGCCCGATGGCGGCCAGCCCGCGTTCGGCGTCGTCGGCCTGGACGACGCGGAAGCCGTCGCGTCGCAAGTACATGGCCACGAGGTCACTGATGTGGTGGTCGTCCTCGATGACCACGATGCCAGCCTCGGTGCTCGCCATCGCACCAGCCTGCCATCGACGCCCGCACGCGCGGTGCCATCGTTAGGGAAGTGTGAGGTGCATCGGCCGGGTCCGGACCCGGCGGAGGTCCACACGGGGCGGTACGCACCACCGATCACGGGCGGTGCGCCGGTAGGCTGGCCCGGCATGCCGGCCTACCTCGACTCCATCCTCGCGGCCCACCGCGCCGTCGCCGCCCGGGACCGGCGTGACCCCGCGGCCACGGTCGATGCGGCACGCGCTCACCTCGAGGTCGCACTGGGAACGGGAGGACGCGGCGCTCCCCGGGACTTCACGGCGGCCCTGGTCGCGGGCAGCGAGGCCCGGGGCATGGCCGTCATCTCCGAGATCAAGCGGCGGTCGCCCTCCAGGGGGGACCTGGACCCGGGCCTGGATCCCGCGGTGGTGGCGGCCGAGTACGAGTCGGGAGGCGCGTCCTGCCTGTCGGTGCTGACCGACCGGGAGTTCTTCGGTGGGAGCCCGGCCGACCTCGAGGCGGCACGGGCCGCGTGCAGCCTGCCGGTGCTGCGCAAGGACTTCACGGTGTCCCCACTCGACGTCTGTGACGCCCGCACCATGGGCGCGGACGCCGTCCTGCTGATCGTGGCCGCCCTCGATGACAGGGAGCTGACGTCGCTGCTGGACCTGGCCCGCGGGCTCCGGCTGGCCCCGCTCGTCGAGGTCCACGACGAGGAGGAGCTCGACCGGGCCCTGGCCGCGGGCGCCGATCTCGTGGGTGTCAACCAGCGCGATCTGCGCACCTTCGAGGTGGACCGGGCCCGGGCGCTGCGGATGGGGGAGCGGATACCCGCCGAGGTGGTGGCCGTGGCTGAGTCCGGGATCCGGGACGCCGCCGACGTCGGGCACCTGGCCGCCGCCGGCTACACCGCCGTCCTCGTGGGGGAGACACTGGTGCGGTCGGCCGACCGCACCGCCGCCGTCGACGGCCTGCTCGGGGCGCGGACATGACCGCCCCCTCCGACGACGGACCGGAGCTGTTCGTCAAGATCTGCGGCATCACATCGGAGGCCGACGCCCTGCTGGCGGTGGGGCTGGGCGCCTCGGCGGTCGGGTTCATCTTCGCCCCCTCGCCTCGCCAGATGGCGGCCTCCGCCGTGGCCGACATCGTCAAGCGCGTGCCGCACGAGACCGTCACCGTGGGGGTCTTCCGGGACGAGTCGCCGCGCCGGGTCGTCGAGATCGCCAGCCGCATCGGCCTGCGCGCCGTGCAGTTGCACGGTCACGAGTCGGCCGAGGAGACCCGCTGGGTGGCCGAGCGGGTGCCGTGGACGATCAAGGTGTTCCCTGCCGGGCACCCGAACATCGAGCGCTTCGCCGAGTACGGCGCCCGCACGCTGATGGTCGACGGGCCCAATCCCGGCTCCGGCGAGCTCTTCGACTGGCGGCTAGCCGAGGGCGTGGTCGATCCGTCCCGCCTCCTACTCTCCGGCGGCCTCAAGCCCGACAACGTGGCCGCCGCCGTGGCCCACCTCCATCCGTGGGGGGTCGACGTGGCCACCGGCGTCGAGTCGGCACCGGGCGTGAAGGACCCCGGTCGGATGCGCGACTTCATCGTGGCCGCCCGGGAGGCCGGGCGCCTGGTGGCGGCCCAGCACGCCGTGAGCGACGGTCCCGCCGACGACACGGGGCCCCGCCGGTCGACCGACCTGTTCGACTGGCAGGACGACACCTGACCGGGACGACGACGCACGGGGAGCCGCCCCGGTGGCCGGAACCTCCCGCCACGGCACCACACCCACCGACGAACGACAGCGAATGGCAGACGATGACCACTGAGACGACCACTCCCGCGCCCGTCATGGGCGACCCCGGCCCCTCCGGACGCTTCGGCGACTTCGGCGGACGCTACGTGCCCGAGGCGCTCGTGCCGGCCTGTATCGAGCTCGAGGCGGCGTTCCGCGACGCCTGGGCCGATCCGGCCTTCCGTACCGAGCTCGACGGGATCCTGCGCGGCTACGGGGGGCGTCCCACTCCGGTGACGGTGTGTGGCCGGCTGTCGGACCAGCTCGGGGTGCGGGTGCTGCTGAAGCGCGAGGACCTGGCTCACACCGGGTCTCACAAGCTCAACAACGTGGTCGGCCAGGGCCTTCTGGCCCGCCGGATGGGCAAGCGCAAGCTGATCGCCGAGACGGGGGCCGGGCAGCACGGGGTGGCCACGGCCACCGCCGCGGCGCTGTTCGGCATGGAGTGCACCGTGTACATGGGGGAGGTGGACACCCGGCGCCAGGAACTCAACGTCTTCCGGATGGAGCTGCTCGGGGCCACCGTGGTGCCCGTCACGAGCGGCAGCCGGACCCTGAAGGACGCCGTCAACGAGGCCATGCGCTCGTGGGTCAGTGCGGTGGCCGACACGCACTACTGCCTCGGCTCGGTGATGGGCCCGCACCCGTACCCGTGGATGGTGCGTGAGTTCCAACGGGTCATCGGCGACGAGGCTCGGGAGCAGTGCCGTCTCCTGCTCGACGGCGCCGACCCCGACGTGGTGGTGGCCTGCGCCGGCGGGGGCTCCAACGCCGCCGGCATCTTCGCCGGGTTCGCCGACGCCACGTCGTCGGATCTCGTGGCCGTCGAGGCCGCCGGGGGCGCGGCGGTCACCACGGGGATCCCCGGCATCCTCCACGGCATGCGGAGCGCCCTCATCCAGGACGAGGCCGGCCAGATCCTCGAGGCGGAGTCCATCTCCGCCGGCCTCGACTACCCGGGCATCGGCCCGGAGCACGCCCACCTGGCCGATATCGGCCGGGCCCGGTACGTGTCGGCCGGGGACGAGGAGGTCCTCGAGGCGTTCCAGCTGCTGGCCCGCACCGAGGGCATCCTGCCCGCCCTCGAGTCCTCCCACGCACTCGCCTGGGTGGTGGCGGCCGCCGGCACGGGTGAGCTCGCCCCGGGGTCCACGGTCCTGATCAACCTGTCGGGCCGGGGTGACAAGGATGTCGCCCAGGTGCGCGACATCCTCCGAGGCCGACCATGAGCGCCCCGGCCACTACCCACGTGCCGGGCACCCTCGAGTCGAGCCTGCGGTCCAGCCGCGACGCGGGCCGCAAGCTGCTCGTGCCCTACCTGACGGGCGGCCTCGACGACGAGTGGCTCCTGGTGCTCGAGGCACTGGCCGGCGCCGGCGCCGACGCCATCGAGGTGGGGATCCCGTTCTCCGACCCGATGATCGACGGCAGCGTCATCCAGGAGTCGTCGCTCCGGGCGCTGCAGCGGGGCACGACGCCGGACGGGGTCCTGGCCGACCTGTCCCGGGTCGACGTCGGTGTCCCCCTGGTGGCCATGACGTACTACAACCTCATCTACCGGGCCGGCCACGAACGGATCGCCGGGTCGATGCAGCAGTCCGGTGTGCGCGGGGCGATCATCCCGGACCTGCCGCTCGAGGAGGCCGGGAGTTGGGCCGGAGCGGCCGACGCCCACGACGTGGCCACGGTGCTGCTGGTCGCGCCGTCGACGCCCGAGGCGCGCATCGCCGCCATCTGCGAGCGGGCGCGTGGCTTCGTCTACGCCGTCGGCCGTATGGGCGTGACGGGCGAGCAGACCGTACTGGCCGACTCGGCGCGCGAGGTCGCCCTGCGCATCAAGGCCCACACCGACCTGCCCGTTTGCGTCGGCATCGGCGTGTCCACGCCGGACCAGGCCGCCGCCGTCTGCGAGGTGGCCGACGGCGTAGTGGTCGGCTCGGCCCTGGTGCGCCGCCTGCTCGAGGGGGCCGGGCCCGAGGGCGCGGCGGACTTTGTCGGCTCGCTCCGGGCGGCGATGGACCACGGCTGACCGCCGGTCGGGCACGATCCCCCGGAAGGGCACGCATGCCCGGGTACCGTTGACGCGGGCAGGGTCGACGCGAGCGACAGGAGGCGGGTGCCCGTGACCGCAACAGAGAACACCGGCGCCCCGTCCGGGGGGCAGGTGCCCCAGGCCGTGCCGGCGTCGCCCCCGCCCGCCGGAGAGCAGTACTACCCGCCGGAGGAGCCGCGGGTGGGCGCTTCCACCCTCTGGTTGATCCTGGCCGTCGCCCTCCTCCTCGTGGTCCTCGTGGTCGTCCTCGACGGCGCGTTGCGGCACTGGGTCGCCCTGCACACCGGGATCATCCACGGCGGCCCGGACCAGTACTACAACTTCTGGTCGGGCTTCGGCTCCGACCTCGGCGAGGCCACGCTGATCAGTGCGGTGGGGATCGGTGTCTACACCGGTGTCCGCAAGGTCAACTGCCACACCAAGGGCTGCTGGCGCATCGGGCGCCACCCGCTCGAGGGCACCCCGTACGTGCTCTGCCGGCACCATCACCCGCACGTCCCGTCCGGCGGCGCCACCCACGAGCACATCCTGGAACAGCACCGCCGTTACAAGGAGGCCCAGTCGGCCAAGGGGCTCTGAGCCCGGCCCCGGCGACCGGGGACCCGGTCTCAGGCCCGCAGGGCCCAGACCGTCCGACAGGCCATCGGCAGGACGACCTGGCCCCCCTCGGATCGATCGGCGGCGGCCGCACGGACGGTGTCGATCAGGCGGTCGCGCTCCGGGGTGTCGTCGACCAGGACGCCGGAGTACGTACCGAGCAGACCGGCGACCTCGTCGGGCGTACGCGCCCAGTTCCAGCGGTGGATCTCGGTGGTCGGCGTCGTGAAGGGGAGGTCCGGTGACAGGTCGACCGCCCGCCGCGCCGGAACGGCCGATCCCGGCACCACAACCTGGCGGCGCAGGTCGGCGAGCCAGTCCGCCGAGCCGTAGTCGACGCCGTTCCACAGGACGACCAGCCGCCCACCCGGCCGGAGCACCCGGGCGAACTCGGCGGCGGCGCGTGCGTGGTCGAACCAGTGCCATGCCGAGCTCACCGTCACGAGGTCGGTGGATTCGGCGGGCAGCGGGAGCGCCTCGGCGGTGGCGGCCACCACGCGGACGCCCGGCGAGCGCGCGCGGAGCACCGCGGCCATGCGGGCATCGGGCTCGACGGCGGTGACCTGGGCGCCGAGGAGAACCAGGAACCGGGTCAGGAGGCCGGTGCCGGCCGCCACGTCGACGGCCTCGGCCCCGGCGACCGTCCCCAGGCTTTCGGCGAGACCTTCGGGCGGGCGGGGGCGGAAGGCGTCGTAGGCGTCGGCCACCGCGCCGAAGCTGGAGGCCCGGACGGGGTCCGGTCGTGATGTCGGCACGGGGTCGAGACTACGTGGGCGGGCGGCCCGCACGCACGGTGCTCAGACCGACAGGCCGGGCAGCGTCGACAACCCGACGACATCGGGCACGCTGGCGCCGGATCCGGGGATACTCCCGTAGTGCGGCGCGTTGTACCCGAAGATGCCGCCGCCGGCGGCCACGAGCCAGGAGCGCTTGCGGTCGAGCGTCGGCGTCATCCCCACCACCGGCTCGTTGAGCCGGATGTTCCCGGTCGACCCGTAGAAGGGAGCGCCGTATGGTCGAACTCCAGGACCACCTCCCTCGGCCCGCGCCGACGCACGGCGACCGGTGGTGCGCTCCCGGTGATCAGTCCCGGTGGGGCCGCAGCAACCGGTAGAGCGCCCGCAGCATCGGTATGCGGCGCCGAGGGTGCTCGTGGGCCTCGAGGCGCTTGGCGATGAGCTCGCGTCGCTCCTGGAGGTCACGGAAGGTGATGGCGTCTGCCTCCTCGGTGAAGCCCATGGCCGCCCGGTAGCCGTCGAGGTCGATGGCGTCGGGCGTCACCTCGAAGCCGACCTCGAGGGCGATGCGCTCACCGTGGTGTTCGGTGAAGTAAGTGACGACGGCCAGGATCTCCCCCAGGATGTCGACGTCGGGCGCCATGGCGGCCATGGCGCCGTTGAGGAACAGCATGTTCTTGACGAACAGCATCAGCTCCTTCGGCAGGCGCGCCCCGTAGGCGAGCAGCGCCTTGGTCACCTCGCGCACCTCGGCCATCATCTCCTCGGCCGTCAGCGTGGTGGGGTCGACGGGCGGTCGGTCGAGGTTGAGGTCCCGGATGACCGCGTCGATGTCGGAGTCGGCCGGCAGGGCACCGAGGTCGCGGAGCGCCTCGACCTGGACCGTCACGTTGTTGGTGCTGGCCCCCATCTGCAGGCGCAGGAAGGCCTGCCGCTTCTTGTCGTCGAGGCGGGCCGTGATGCCGAAATCGAGCAGGGCCACGGTGCCGTCGGGCTGCACGAGCAGGTTGCCGCCGTGCAGATCGCCGTGGAACACGCCGTAGAGGAGGGCGCCCTCGAGAAAGGCGATGAGGCTGGAGCGCAGCACGGCGGCCGTGTCGATCCCGGCATCACGCATCCCCTGGGCATCGCTCCACGGGAAGCCGTGCAGCTGCTCCATCACCAGCACCCGGCGGGTGACCAGCTCGGGGTGGGGCCGGGGGACCACGACGGTCCGCTGGCCCGTCCCGGCGAACACCTCGGCGATGTCGAGCATGTTCTGGGCCTCGAGCCGGAAGTCGAGCTCCTCCACGATGGTCTCGGCGAACAGCTCGACGAGGGCGGGCGGGTTCGTCAGCGCGGCCACGGGGATCCGTCCCACCAGGAACGGGGCGATCCAGGCCATGGCCGCGATGTCGAGTCGCACGAGCGGCGCGACGCGGCTGCGCTGGACCTTGACCACGACCCGCTCGCCGGTCCGCAAGGTGGCCGAGTGGACCTGGGCGATGGACGCCGAGGCGAGTGGCCTCCGGTCGAACGAGGTGAACACCTCGGCCAGGGGCCGACCGAAGTCCTCCTCGACGGTGCGGCGGACGACGGTGAAGGGTTCGGGCGGCACGCGGTCACGGAGTAGCCGGAACTCCAGGACCAGCTCCTCGGGGAAGATCCCCTCGCCCGACGAGATGATCTGGCCCAGCTTGATGTAGGTGGGCCCGAGGTGCTCGAAGGCCGGCCGGAGCCGTCGTGACAGCCCGGCCCGCGACTCTGGGGTGCCCCGTTCCTTGGACCCCCACGCGAGCAGTGGCAGCCCGAGCCGCCACGCCACGGTCACGACACGGCCGAGTGAGGGCAGGTGCTGGGGGTGGACGAGCACCCGGGCCAGGTCGGCCGCCTGCCGCCGCAGGGTGTCGACGTCCGGCTCGCCCGCGCCTCCGAACCGCCACGGCATGGCCCGGGGGTCGACGACCCAGGGCGCACGGGGCGTGAAGGCACCGAGGGCGAGGTCGGCCGGCCCGGCCGGTGGGGGAGCGGCCTGTGGGGCGTCAGGGTCGATCATGGGGACTCCACGCTACCGGGACGGGCCAGTCCCGACGGGCACGGAGACCCGTCTAGGGAGTCCTGCCCCCTAGGCAGGAGAGATGACCAGGCAGCCGTTGTGGCCGCCGAACCCGAAGGAGTTGGACAGGATCGGCCCCACCTCCCATGGTCGGGCCGATCCGGCCACCACGTCGAGGTGGATCTCCGGGTCGGCCTCCTCGTAGCCAAGCGTCGGCGGAATGCTCTTGCGGTCGATGGTCAGGACGCAGGCCACCGCCTCGATCGCACCGCTCGCCCCGAGCCCATGGCCGGTGGCACCCTTGATGGAGGTCACCGGAGGCGAGTCGGGGCCGAACACCTTGCCGATGGCGTCCGACTCGGCCTGGTCGTTGAGCGGCGTGGACGTGCCGTGGGCGTTGATGTGCCGGACGCTGCCGCTGTCGACTCCGGCGTCGTCCATGGCGAGCTGCATACACGCGGCCGCACCCGTCCCACCGGGGGCCGGTGCGGTGATGTGGTGGGCGTCCGACGTGCTCGCCGCGCCGGCCAGCTCGCCATAGATGCGCGCGCCCCGGGCGACGGCCCGGTCCCAGTCCTCGAGCACCAAGGCACCGGCGCCCTCGGTCATGACGAAGCCGTCGCGCCGGACGTCGAAGGGCATCGACCGCCCGGTGGTCGACAGGGCCGTCATGTTGGCGAAGGCGGCGATCCCGACGTTGGTCATCCCGGCCTCGGCGGCCCCGCCGACGGCCACGTCGCAGCGACCCGTCGCGACCAGCCGTGCGGCGTGGGCGATCGAATGGGCACCGGCGGCACACGCCGTGATGACCGTCTCGGACGGACCGTGCCACCCGAGCCGCATCGACACGGCGGCGGCGCCGGCGTTCGACATCATCATGGGCACGAGGCGCGGCGACACCCGGCGCGCCCCCTTGTCGGCGTAGACCAGGATCTGGGTCTCGAGGCTCTGCAGGCCGCCCACGCCGGTGCCCATGATCACGCCGGAGCGACCGGGATCGGCGTCGAGGTCCCCGGCATCGGCCAGGGCCATGTCGGCGACCGCCACGCTGAACTGGGCGAAGCGGTCCAGGGTCCGGGCCTCTTTGCTGGAGAACCACTGCTCGGGGTCGAAGTCGTGGACCCGGCGCTCACCCTCCGGCGCCGGCCCGTGCAGGCCGGTCCAGAACGCGTCCGCCCCGGACCCGACCGAGGAGACCACGCCGATGCCGGTGATGGCCACCCGGCGTCCGGTGAGGGGCCCGTCCGGGCCGAGGCCCAGCAGCATCAGAGCTTGGCGACGATGAGGTCGTAGGCCTGGCCGATGGTCTCGATGCCTTCGAGCTCGGTCTCGTCCACCGAGACGTCGAAGGTCTCCTCGAGCGCCATGACGAGCTCCACCAGGTCGAGGGAGTCGGCGTCCAGGTCCTCGGCGAAGCGGGCGTCCCGGGTGATTTTGTCCTCGGGAACCTGCAGCACCTCCACGGCGCAACCCTTGAACTTCTCGAACGTCTCGTCGTTGCTCACTGCGTCTCCTTGGTCTGTCTCGTTGTGCTGCTCGGTTGCGTCGGTCGCGCCCGCAGTCGACCCCAGAGGGTCAGAGGCCCATCGCCAGGCCGCCGTCGACCGGCAGGACGGCACCGGTCACGTACCCGGCCCCGTCGGAGGCGACGAAGCCGACGACCTCGGCGACATCCTCGGGCCTTCCCACCCGTCCCAAGGGGACCTGGGCGGCGTACACGGCCCGACGAGCCTCGTCGAGTCCGGCCAGCATATTCGTTTCGACCAGGCCCGGAGCCACCACGTTCACGGTGATACCCCGGCTGGCCACCTCACGGGCCATCGACCGGGCCATCCCCACGAGGCCGGCCTTGGACGCCGCGTAGTTGGCCTGACCGGCGGAGCCGATGAAGGCGCCGATCGACGAGATCATGACGACCCGTCCCCGGTGCAGGCGCAGCATCTTGGTGAGCGCCCGCTTGGTGACACGGAACACCGCCGTGAGATTTGTGTCGATCACCTCGGACCAGGCGTCCTCGCTCATGCGGAGCACCAGCCCGTCGCGGGTGATGCCCGCATTCGCCACCAGTACCTCGACGGGTCCCCACTGCGTTTCGATGGCGGCGAATGCCGAATCGACCTGTGCGGCGTCGGTCATGTCACAGGTGACCGACAAGAAGCGGTCGGACCCGACGCCCACGTCGTGTTCCGGGGTCCCCGTGCGCGAGGTGATGGCCACCCGGTCGCCCCGGGCGAGGAACCACTCGGCGCAGGCCAGTCCGATCCCGCGTGAACCGCCGGTCACCAGGACCACACGCGGCCCACCGGTCTCCTCGGGCTCACTCATCGTCGTCCACCGGCCCTCGGCCCGCTCGTCGTCGCGTCGGTCACGCCCCGCCTCCCCTGGTACGGATCCACGCCACGGGCTGGCCCTCCACCACCCGCTCGCCCCGGACCGCCAGCCACCGGACGAGGATCCCGTCGAAGGGCGTGCGGACGTCCGTCAGGCCGACGGTGCCGACCTGGTCGCCGACCGCCAGCAGCGAGCCGGGCTCGGCACCCGCACCGCTGCCGGGGGCTGCGGTGGCCTCGGCCAACGCGGTGCTCTCCAGTGCGGCGAGGTGGACGGCCGGTTCGAATACGCCGGGCGCCGGACTGACGACCACGCGCTCGGAGGTGTAGAGGTGCTCACCCTGTCCGTCCGGTCCCGTGGCGCTCCACTCGTCACCGCCGGACAGGGTGTCCATCAGCTTGTCGAGGTCGTCGGGAGCGGATACCGATACGCCCCGCACGTCAGGTGTGGCCCTGCGTACCATTCCGGTCAAGACGCCTCCCGGTCCGAGTTCGATGATCATGTTCGCGCCCCTGCCGCTCAGGGCCTCGAGGGAGTGCCGCCAGCGGACGGGACTGCAGAGCTGCGCCGACAGGAGCCCGGGCCATTCGGCGGCGTCGGTGTGGACCCGCGCGTCGACGTTGGCCACGACCGGGACCTCGGGGGCATGGAAGGCGACCGAATCGAGCCGCTCGCGCAGCCTGGTGCGGGCCGGGAGCATCATCGGCGTGTGGAAGGCCCCGGACACCGGGATGGGCAGCACCTTGCGGGCGCCCAACTCCTTGGCGTGGCCGGTGGCGAGGGCGATGCCCTCCTCCGTCCCGGCGATGACGACTTGCCCGGGGGCGTTGTAGTTGGCCACCCAGACGTCCGACTCCGCCCGTTGACAGGCCGCCTCCGCGTCGTCGTCGGCGATGCCGATCAGGGCGGCCATGGTGCCGGGGCGGGCGTCGGCCGCATCCTGCATGGCGTCGCCCCGCTCGATGACGAGCAAGGTCCCGTCGGACAGTGACAGGGCCCCGGATGCCACCAGTGCGGTGTACTCGCCGAGGCTGTGGCCCGCACACGCTCCGGGGGTGAGGCCGAGGCGTTCGACGGCGTCCAGCACGACCAGGCTCATGACGAAGGTGGCGAGCTGGGCGTTGGCCGTGCGGGTGAGCTCCTCCATCGGCGCATCGAGTAGGAGCGCCGTAAGGTCCCGGCCGGCGATCTCGGAGGCTTCGCCGGCCACTTCCCACGAGGGGTGCTCGACCCAGGCATGGCCCATGCCGGACCGCTGGGACCCCTGTCCCGGGAAGGTAAAGGCCAACACCCACAGGCTCCTCTCACGACGGTCCGGTCCTCGGCACGACCGGTTGACGGCCCAGTGTGTCACGGTGGTGCCCGGAAACGGTGGTTCGTCGACCGTCCGGGCGGGCCGGGCGGGGGAGAGGAGCCGACCACCGGCCGGTCTACGCTCACGGCATGGCCACCGGCGGCGACACACCGGAGCAACACCGCCAAGGGTGGTTCGCCGACCCGTTCGGGATCCACGAGGCCCGCTGGTTCTCGCAAGGGACACCCACGGCGCTGGTGCGCGACGGCCGCACCGAGGACCAGGACCCGCCTCCAGAGTCGACCTGGTCGGGGCGGCTCGTGCCGGCAACGGTTCCCCCGCGCACGTCGCCCCATCCCGGACCGCCCGCCCCCGAGCGTGGCGGTGCCCGGGGCGGTCCAGCTCCGACGGCCCCGGTCAGTGGGCGGACGACCGCGGGTCGGATGACCCCGGTGACACCCGACCGGCTCGTGACCTACCGGTGGGTCGCATTGGGCTTGGCCGTCGCGTGGACGGGGCTGGTGGCCGCGTTGATCCTGTCGGCCACGACGACCTCCCACTCCGCCGCCGGGAAAGTGACGACCAGCAGTCAGCTGTCGTCCAACCCCGCGGGCGTGGTCCTGTTCATCGGGTTCCTGCTGTCCTGCTGTGCCGTCACCGGAGTGGGCCTGGTCCGCCGCATCCGGGCGGACTCCGAAGGGTCCAGCAGCGCCGGCTACGCCGTGGCGGGCATCCTCTTCGTGCTCGGAGTCCTGTCGCTCGCCTCGATCGGGCTCACCCTGATCGTCCTGGCGCTGGCCCTGTGGGCCGTGGCCCGCCCGATGCGGCGGCCCCGACCCCTGCCCGGAGAACGCGTCGCCTGACGCCACCGCCCGAGGGCACGGCGTGGACCAACGGGGCCGACGTCATCCCGACGGACCGGGGTGACGGCCCGCGGGTGCCGGAGGCTCAGGTGACGGTGAAGCCGGTGGCCGTCTTGGTGTTGCCCGGAGGCGTCTCG
>CAZULR010000012.1:0-22531 GCA_964621235.1 uncultured Acidimicrobiaceae bacterium | reverse complement strand
TAGGCGAGGTTGACGGCGACGGCGGCAGGTGAGCCGCTGAGCGACGAGATGATGGTGTCGAAGACGAAGGCCGACACGATGGCGGCCGCCCCGAGACCGGCCACCGCACCGTCGAGCCAGATGCTGGCCTTGAAGGACCGCACCTCGCTGCGGATCAGGAGCATGACGGCGAGGTAGGCCATCGGGTACATGAGGAGGTAGAAGGCGTCGGCGGCGGAGGGGGTAGGCGGCGAGGCGCCGCCCTGTGACTCGATGGTGAACAGCACGTCGCCGATGGACCAGGCCAGCAGACCCAGTCCCATGGCGAGGCCGACGGCGCGTCCCGGTCGCACAAAGCGGGCACGGGCCAGGCAGAGCAGCGCGACGCTCACCTCGAAGGCGTCGACGCCCCAATTGTCGAGCAACGGCCAGAACTGCCCCTTCTGACGGAGCAGCAGGGTGGCGGCGTAGGTGGCCAGCAGCACCCCGGCCACGACGTAGGCCACGGCGATGCCCCGAGGCATGCGTGTGTCATCGATGGCCGACCGAGGTCGGAAGGAGGGAGCGGACACCTTCACCCGTGGGATATCGGGCGTCGGACGGGGTAACTGAAGCAATTGCACAAGGGGGTTGCCCCGCCGATCCCGGGTGCGATCTGGGCGGGCGCGGGCCCGGATCGCTCAGCGTGTGTCGGGCCCCAGAACCGGGTCACCGGTCCCGCCGTCGGCGTGAGCCAGGTCGTGGGTGATGAAGTAGATGCCCCGGGCGACGTCTTGGAGCTGCTCGTCGTCCATGGCCAGCAGGGACTGCCAGACGGCGTGGGTCGCCTCGTCGGCCGTGGCGTCCGGGTGGGTGCCGAGTCGACCGGCCAGGAGGTGTACCCGCTCGGCGATCTGTACCGGCAGCAGCCGAACGATCATGTTGGCGTGGATGGCCCGACCGGTGTATGCGTCGTGGATCCGCGTGCGCAGGTCGGCCGGTGACGTGGCCAGCGTGTACACGGCCTCGGTGTAGAGCTGCCGGGCCACCCGGTCGGCGCGCAGCAGGTCGTCGTCCCGGTCCTCCCCTGCAGTGTCGTTGATCACGCGCCCTCCCCTGGACGGTACGTCGAACCTGGCCTGCCGGCCGATTCCCACCGTATCGTCAACGGTCATTCTGGGGAATGGTCGTCCGGCCAGAAAGGGCCGTTGGTCACATACGTGTCGCCGACCCGGATGCGACTCCGGATCGCCTAGGGTGGACGACGAGGAGACCGCCAGCGTGTAGGCGACGTCCGAGGACATGGTGGCGAGGCTCCCTCCGGTGGAGCGATGCCGACCCGATGGTCACGCCCGTACCATCCGATCCTCCGCACCCAGCGTGAACCGGCACCACACCTGCTTTCCCCCCGGCAGGAAGTCGACGCCCCAACAGTCGGCCAACCGGTCGATGATGAGCGTGCCGCGACCGGTGGATTCGTCGTCGAGCGCGGTCCGCGGACGGGGTGGCTCCCGACTGCCGTCTGCCACGGCGATCACGATCTCTTCGGGCCCCCGGACCACGGACAGGACGATCGGGGGCTCGCCGTGGCGGACCGCGTTGGCCACCAGCTCGGAGCCGCATACCGCGGCCCATTCGGCTCGCTCCGGGTCGAGCGCACGGAGGGCCCGGCGGATGACCGCCCGGGCGGCTCGTACCGAGCTCGGCAACGAAGCCATGCCGACGTCCTCACGCTGCACCGGCTCGATGCCAGTGGGCGTCACCTGACGTCCGTCCGGACGAACGACGGCGCATACCAACTGCGCCCCGCTCTCGGCTGCCTCCATCGTCGATCCATTCGACACCATCCTCGTAGCGGGCCCCTACCCGGCGACGGGTGGAGCAAACCCGCCGTCGACCTACGCCCGGACCGGGTTACCTCTCGTGGCCGACGGGCATCGGCGGGTCGGGTACGGGCGGTGGCATGGGGGACGGGCCGGGTGGGGGACCCGGCTCCGGGGGCACCGGCGCGGGCTCCGGATCGAGGGGCGGGATCACCGCCTCGAGGGGACGGCTGAGCACCGGGTGCCACGCCGGGACTACGGATCGTGAGTACCCGCTCGGTCGGGTCTCCATGTCTGCACCTCCAGGAGGCCCGGGACGTACTCGGACCATCGCTTCGTTCTCCGGCATCCCGCTCTTCCCTCCGGCACCGCCTCCAAACGGGTGCCGTTTCCCGCACGCGCCCGACGGGTAGGGCCATCACATGCGCAGATCGAACCAGGCACCGGACCGGGACACCGACATCGTCGGCGTGCTCGCCGAGGAGCACGCCGCCCTGCGAGTGCTGGCCGCCCCGGTCGGGGGTCCGGACGACGACGGCACCGCCTACCTCGCCTGGAGCGACCGGGTCGTGCGCCACGAGATCGCCGAGGAGCTCGTGGTCTACCCGGTCCTCCTGGGATTCGACGGTGGAACGGCGGTCGTCGACTCGAGGCTCGAGGATCAGTCGGACATCGAGCATCAGCTCGTGACGCTCGGACGCGAGGTCGCGGGCACGTCTCGGTTCCGGATGGGCGCAGCCCGACTGGTCCTCGGTCACCTCGCCCATCTGGAGCGCGAGGACTCCCAGGTCCTGCCGATCCTGGCCTCCCGAGTGGGGCGCCGCCGCCGGGCCGATCTCGGGCGCAGGTTCCTTCAGGTCCAGCAGGTGGCCCCAGTGCATCGGCTCCCCGAGGGCGTCCGGGTCCCGACCGGCCGGACGGTCGTGGACCGCACCTCGGCCCTGTCGGTATGGTTGCGCGACGTGGCGGTGTCCTCGGGTCTGGCCAGCTGACCGGGGGCGGCGGTCGTCGGCCCCACGAGCCGAGAGGCGATGTGAGCATCTGACGGCGAGTCCGCCAGCCCGCGCCTCGGCATCGGTGCCTCGGGCGCCCGGCCGGTCCGTCAGACCGGTCGGGGCAGCGACCGGAGGGTTCCGGTGAGTACCTGGGCCCCGCTGGAACGGATGAAGAGCAGGAGTTCGAGCGGGCTCTCGGCGAAGACCGGGTGCAGCCCGAGGACCCGACACACGACGCCGCTGTTGCGCAGCCTGGCCCAGAGCTCGGCCAGGGCCACGGCTCCGGACTCGTCGATGCGTCGGAGACCGGTGAGGTCGAGCACCACGTCGTCGAAGCCGGCGCACACCAGTTGGTCGTGCTGCGAGTCGACCACCACCGACGAGGAGGAGTCGAGTGTGCCCGTCGCGACGAGTGCGCAGTGCCGCCCGTGCGAACTCAGGGTCAGGCGGAACCGGGCCGGGGGCTCCTCAACCGGTCGTCGGATCCGGTTCGGGACGGGCGGGGAGACGGCGGGGGTGTGGATGATGGCCATCGTGCGGCCCTACCCGGTGGGCCCGGGGCCAACCCGCCCGAACCTGGGATACCGTTCGACCAGGACCCGGTCCGTGAGGCACCGGTCGCCGGCGGGCCGTGTGCCCTGCGGTTTGACCCGCCGCCGACCGGGTAGGTGCTGACGTCGGCGTGGGCCCGGCGAGCGGAAGGACCTTCTGTGGAACAGGACATCGAGATCGAAGTGCGGGACCGGGACGGGTCGACCATCGTGGCGGCGCGGGGCGAGGTCGACGTCGCAACCGCACCGGCAATGCGCGACGGGCTCGAAGAGGCCCTCGACCAGGGCACCGGTGCGGTCGTGGTGGACCTCACCGGGGTCACCTTCATCGATTCGACCGGCCTCGGCGTGCTCATCGGGGCCCGCAGGCGCTGCGTGGAGGCGGGTCGGGAACTTCGCGTGGTGGTCTCCGAACCCCGCATCCTGAAGGTGTTCGAGATCACCGGGCTGACGGAGCTCTTCACCATTCACCCGGCGCTCGAGCCGGCGTTGGGAGCCTGAGGTGGCCGTGCAGATGTCCCCTGACCCCACCGGCCCGGCCGGGAGCGATCGGCCCGCCACCGGTTCCCAGGTGGAGCTGGCGCTGTCTGTCGCCGACGACCTGCTCGTGCTCGCACGGCTGACGGTCTCCGCCGTGGCGTCCCGGGCCGGATTCGACATCGAAGAGATTGAGGACCTCCGGCTGGCCGTCGACGAGCTCTGCCTCCAGGTACTCGAGGGCCGGCGCAGCGGGCGACTGGTGCTCGTCATGGCGACCGAGCCGGGCCGTATCGACATCTCGTGCCGCTACGAGGGGACCGACGAGGCGCGACCGGACGGCCCGGACGACGAAGGCGACCTGTCGGAGCGGATCCTCGACGCCCTCGTCGACGAGCACGGCCCCTTCGTGCACGACGGTCGACCCGGCGCCCGCCTGACCAAGCGGCGCGCGCTCGCCGGTGGCTGATGCCACCACCGGACCGCACCACCACCACGACCGGCCCGAGCTTCGCCGAGTTCGCCGCCACCCGTGACCCGCACCTGCGTGACCTCCTGGTAGAGGCCCATCTCGGCCTCGCGCACCAGTTGGCCCGACGGTTCGCCAACCGCGGCGAGACCCACGAGGATCTCGTCCAGGTGGCGTCGGTCGCCCTGATCCACGCGGTCGACCGCTTCGACCCTGAACGCGGCTTCGAGTTCAGCACCTTCGCCACCCGGACGATCCTCGGCGAGCTCAAGCGGCACTTCCGTGACAAGGGGTGGGCGGTCCGCGCCCCGAGGCGCATCCAGGAGCTCTACCTCGAGCTCGGCGCGGCCACGGACGCGCTCACCCAGGAACTCGGGCATCCGCCGACGGTCCCGGAGCTGGCCGCCCGTATCGGTGCATCCGAGGAGGCGGTCCTCGAGGCGGTGGAGGCGGGCCAGGCCTACCGGGCGACGTCGATCGACGCGCCCGACCGCCGTGAGGGGACGATCGCCTCGCGGCTGGGTCAGATCGACGCCGGCTTCGACGGCGCCGAGGACCACCAGGTACTGGTGGACGCGCTCGGACGCCTTCCGGAACGTGAGCAGCGCATCCTGCACCTGCGCTATGTCGAAGGTCTCACGCAGTCGCAGATCGCCGAACAGATCGGGGTGAGCCAGATGCACGTGTCCCGCCTGCTGACGGCCAGCATCGCCAGGCTCCGGGAGTCGTTCACGGAGCCGTAGGTGGTCGGGCCCGTCCCCGGCTCAGCCGTGGGTCGGCGACCGGACGACGGTCAGGAAGAACTCGCCGACCTGGCCGACCACCGACAGGAAGCGATCGAGCTCGGCGGGCTTGGTGACGTAGGCGTTGGCGTGGAGCTCGTAGCTCCGGCGGACGTCCTCGGCCGACTTGGACGTCGTCAGGATGACCACGGGAATCGACCGGAGGACGGGGTCGGACTTGATGCGTGCCAGTACCTCCCGTCCGTCGAGTCGGGGCAGGTTGAGATCGAGGAGCACGAGATCGGGGCGGGGGGCGTCGGAGTGGCCGCCCTCGCGGCGCAGGAAGTCCACCGCGGCCTCGCCGTCCCCGACCACGTGCACGTCGAGCGGGGTGGTCGTGCCAGCGAGGGCCTCGCGTGTGAGCAGTACGTCGCCCGGGTCGTCCTCGACGACGAGGAGGTGCTTCGTCGCCTCGGGCGTCTCGATCATCGCGCCTCCTCTCCGGCGATCGTCGGCAAGGTGAAGCATAGGCGTGCCCCTCCGTCGTACCCTCGGTCGACCCAGATGGCGCCGCCGTGGAACTCGACGATCTTGCGGCACAGGGCCAGGCCGATGCCGGTGCCGCCGTAGGCGTCGCGGGCATGGAGTCGTTGGAAGATCACGAAGACGCGGTCGGCATGCCGTGGCTCGATCCCGATCCCGTTGTCGGTCACCTCGAACCGCCACCAGGACCCGTCCCGGTAGGCGTCGACCTCGACCAGTGGCGGCTCGACGTCCCGGAATTTCACGGCGTTCCCGAGGAGGTTCTGCCAGAGCGACGTGAGGAGCACGCGGTCACCCCGCACTGTCGGCAACGGGCCGGCCCGCACGGTGGCGCCGGTCTCCTCGATGAGGTCGGCCAGCGACGCCAGGGCCGTGGCCGCGCACTCGCCCATGGCCACGGAGGTGAAGGCCTCCGTCGTCCGTCCCACACGCGAGAACGTAAGCAGGTCGTCGATCAGCGCCTGCATCCGGCGGGCCCCGTCGACGGCGAACCCGATGTACTCGTCCGCACGGGGGTCGAGCTGGTGTTCGTAGCGCTGCTGGAGGAGCTGCACGAAGCTGGTCACCTTCCGCAGGGGCTCCTGGAGGTCGTGGGAGGCGACGTAGGCGAACTGCTCCAGCTCCTCGTTCGAGCGCTGGAGGTCGCGGTTCCGGTCATCGAGGTCGGCGTGTGCCGCCGACGCCCGGTCGAGCTCGCTCACGATGCGCAGGCGCATGGCTTCGACGTCACTGGCCACGCTGCGGATCTCCGGGGGCCCCTCGACGGCCACCGACTGCGCCAGTTCGCCACCGGCGACGCGACGCACCGACGCGCCGAGCTCAGCCAGCGGCTCGACCACCCACGTCCGCAGCGACCGTTCGAGGGCGATGCCGGCCGCCACGAGCAGCACGAGTCCGACGATCAGGGCCACGATGAGCTCGGACGTGGCGTCGGAGAGCGCGGCACCGCTGGACGCCCGTTCGGCCGCCAGCGCGGCGTCGAGTGCGCCGAACCGGGCTCGGACTTTGTCGAAGCTCACCTTGCCGGGCCCGAGCAGCTCCTGTTGGATCCGGAGCGGGTCGCCGGCCTTCGTCGACAGGACGGCCGGGAAGGCGAAGGAGGTGTTCCACGAGCGGCCCGCCGCGTCAGCCCGTTCGGCGAGGTGCAACAGTTCGGTGTGCGTGCGCAGGTCGGACATCACGTGGGCGGACGAGGCCTGTTGGGCATGGAATCCCGCCAGGTAGGGGTCGAGGAACGCAGGGTTCCGACTCAGGATGTAGCCGCGGATGCCGGTCTCCTCGTCGAGGTACGCCTCGAAGAGCTCGTCGGCGGAAAGGCTCGCCGGGTCGATCTGGGTCAGCAGGACCCGCCGGGTGTCCGTCAGGTGGATGATGCCGACGGTGGCCACGGCGGACACCGCACCGACGACGACCGTGCCGAGGACGAACAGGACGGTCAGCCGCCGTCGCAGGGTCATGGTGCGGAGCCGGCCCGGGTCGGCCCCCGGCCCGCCCGCCCCGTGGTCCGGCGGATGGGCGTCGGTCACAGGTCCGGCGTGGCCCGGTTCGACAGGATCACGAGGGCGACGTCGTCGGCGAGGGGTTCGCCGTTCGCCGCTTCGGCCGCGTCCACCAGGGCGTCGGCAAGTCGGCGTGGCGTCGTCGGTCCAGCCTCAGAAGCGGCGCGGGCGAGGCCGACCGAGTCGAAGCGCTCCATGCCGTCACGGTCATGTCCCTCGACGATCCCGTCGGTGTAGACCACGAGGGTCCACTCCTCGCCGAGGTCCACATCGGTGGGGGGCCACCGGGGATCATCGAAGACGCCGAGCAGGGGACCCCGCTGGCCCGGCGGGATGTCGAGGACGTCGTCCCGGCCGACGACCAGGGGGCTCGGGTGCCCCGCCAGCCGCATCCGGAGATGGCGCGCCGACGGATCGAATTCGAGGTCGCACATCGTGGCGAACGTCTCGTCGGACTCCCGTTCCGAGCGGAGGACGCGCTCCACCGCCTGGAGCGTCCGGCCGGGGTCTGCCCCGGAGAGCACCAGGGCACGCCACGCCACGCGTAGCGCAACGCCGAGGGCCGCCTCGTCCGCACCGTGACCGCAGATGTCACCGACCGCGACCCGCACCGTCCCGTCCTCGAGCTCGATGGCATCGAAGAAGTCGCCGCCGAGCAGGGCCCGGCGGCCGCCCGCCTGGTAGCGGACGGCCCAGTGGAACCGGGGGTTCTCGATGATGGGACGGGCGACCAGGCCTCGTTCCATGCGGGCGCTCTCGGCCCGGAGGAGGAGCGCCTCTCCCAGCTGGCGTGAGGACTCCTGGCTCTGCCGGCGGGCGATGGCGTACCGGATCGACCGGGCGAGTGCCTCGTGATCGACCCGACCCTTGATCAGGTAGTCCTGGGCCCCGAGCCGCACCGCGTCGGCGGCGGTGGCGCGGTCCGCGAACCCGGTGAGCACGACCACCGCGGCGCCCGATGGATGGGCCACGACGGCTCGGACGGTGTCGAGGCCGGTGGTGTCCGACAGCCCGAGGTCGATGAGCACGCAGTCCGCACCCTGGTCCAGCTCCGCGAATCCCTCCGTCAGATTGCGGCACCAGGTGAGGTCATATCCGCCGCCCGCCAGCTCGAGGAGCTCGCGCACCAAGAAGGCGTCACCCGGGTCGTCCTCGACGAGGACGACCCGAAGGGCGGCAACCGTCGGCACACCCGGGGGATCGCCCGCGCCCGTCACCTCGTCGGAGGCGTTGGGTGAGCCGTCGCGGTGGGGATCGATGAAGTCGGTCAACCGAGCGGCCTGCGTACATCGGACGTCGGGTCGGTCGGGGTCATCGGTGCCCGGATCGCGATGGCAGGACGGACCATCCAGTGATCGTGCCACCCGACCGGCCCGCGGACAAGGGTCCCGCGCCCGCGCCGGCAACGCACGCGACGAACGGGGGATGCTGGCGCATCCCCCGTTCGGGTCCGGCCGGAGCCACTACCGGCACCGAGCCCGGCACCGGTAGGGACCCGTCACCGTTGGTGTGACCGCTGCTCGGCCTCGTGGGCGGCCGCCTGGGCCCGGGCGGCGTCGGCCTCCGCCTCCTTGGCAGCGACGTCACGCTGGGCGCCGGCCTTCTCCTGCTGCGCCCGCCCTTCGTCGCGCTGGGCCTCGTCACCGCGCACGGCGCCCGCGGCCTCCTTCGCCTTGCCCTTCAGGTCCTCGACGACTCCCGACACTGCGGCACGGGGTCCGGTCTCCTTGCTCATGATGCTGTTCCTTTCGTTGACGATGGTGGTCAGTGCTTCGGTGCCCGCGGTGCCTGCCGATGCGGCCCGGCGTCCGCTCGGGGGGACCGCTCACCAGCGGTAGAAGTGCCGGCCCCCGGCGTTCTCCCCGCGTCCGATGGCGAAGCCGACGGCCCACAGCACCAACAGGACCGCCGCCAGCACCCACAGGAGGTGGAACGTGAAGCCCAGGCCGGCGACGATCAGGACGACCAGCAGTGCGAGTAGGACGATCATGGTGCGCTCTCCCATCAGGTGCGCGTCCCCGGGGTGGGACGACTCCGGCACTCTTCCCGACGAGGGGCCCACCAAACCCGTCGGACGCCCGTGCCGCGGGTCGGGAAGCCGCTGATCATCCACCGGGAGGGTGCCCGGCGTCGAGCGATGGGGCGGAACCGAGTGTCAGCAGGCCCGGTGCGCGTCCCGGGCCAGCGTCGAGCGGCGCCGTGTAGAGCGCCTGATGGTCCCCGACGTCGAAGCGGTCGAGGATCCCGGCGACCATCCACGCGGCGCAGTCGTCCAGGATCGGCGCCCCGCCCGGTCCGGGACGCCAGGCGATGTCGGCGAACTTGTCGACGTCATCGCCGCTGAGCTCGCCGAACAGCGCCGCCGTGTCCACCTGGTCGTGCCCGAGGAGATGGAGGCACACCACGGTCGCGTGGCGCGCCACCTCGAAGGTGTGGTTGACGCGCGACAGGCAGACGAGGAACCGCAGGGGGTCGATGCTGCACTGGGTAGTGAAGCCCGCCAGGCACCCGCTCCGTTCGCCGTCGGCCGCCGCGGTGGTCACCACCACGAGTGGGTAGTCGGTCCGGTCGGTGAACGCATCGGCATCGGCTGTGGCGCGTAGGGAGGGCTCGGTCATGGACTGGTCATGCCCGTCCGGAGGGAGAACCATGCCTGGCGGTACCGGTCGGAGGAGGGGGCCGAGGTGGTGGTGCCCGGGTTGGGCCCAGCCGGCGACGTTCCCGGCGGTCCTTCCGGTGGGACGTTTCGCCCGTCAGAGCGGGGGGTACGGCACGAGCATGACCACTACTGACCATCGTCCCGGAGGTGCCGTCCGATGGCAGCCAGCCTCGTAGCCAGCATCATCGCGTTCGCCGCAGGTGCGGTCCTCGACTTCGCCCTCACCGCCGACAACTACCAGCACGGCTTCGACCTGCACACGGTCGGAGTGATCCTGATGGTCGTGGGGGCGGTTGGCGCTGCGCTGTCCATCATCGGGTTCGTGGCGGGGGGTGGCGTGTTCAGGCGTCACCGCACCGTTGTCGACGACGGGCAGGGCACCGTCGTGCGGCGCGAGGACACCTACCTCTGACCGGCCCCTCCCCGCGCCTCCATCCGCCGCCCGGCGCGGGAGGGGCCGGTCGGGCCATCACCGGGCCCGAAGGGGACGCGGTGCACCGATGGTCCTTGCGACACCCGCGTCGGCCGCCGGCGACTCATGGAGTGATCCCATGACACGAATCGACCGCAGGCGCCTGCACCACCGTGCCAACCACGTGGTGTCGCGGACGACCCACGTGTTCGGGTCGCTGACGGCCATCGGCCTGGCCGTGGTGGTGGTCGCCCTGTGGACGCTCGGCCTCCTCTACGACGTCAGCTGGATGCGTCTGATCACCTCGATGACCACGGTCGTCACCTTCGTGATGGTGTTCATCATCCAGTCCACGCAGAACCGCGAGAGCCGGGCAATGCAGACGAAGCTGGACGCGCTGCTGATCGCCGATGAGCGCCTCGACGAGCGTCAGTTCCTCGGGCTCGAGCAGCAGCCCGATGCCACGATCAAGGATGTCCAGAGCGACGTGCACGGCCTCGATCCCACGGAGCCGGACCGCCCTTCCCCCGACGAGGGTGCGCCGGTCCAGGACGGTGCCGCCGGGGCACTGAACGGTCCGGTGGACGTCAGGGAGTCGGCCGGCCGGACCCGGAGGTGAGCTCGGTCACCACCTGCCCGGCCAGGTCGGCCGGGACCCCCAGCCGGGCGACCAGCTGCTGCTCGGACAGGCCCTCGGCGAGCGCCAGGCTGATCAGCGAGCTGCGCAGGCGGAAGCGGGCCATCTCGAAGGCCTCCAGCGCGGCGTTCATCGCCAGGAACCGTTCTGCGGTGCTCATGGTGCCGACGGCATCGACGAGGTGCGTGCCGCGCTCGACGATCACCCGGCCGTGGGCGACCGCCTCTACATTGGTCGCCAGCACGGTGGCGAGTCGCTCGGCCGCGGCCGACCAGCTGTCGATGTCCTTCAGGAGCTCTGCGCGTCGCTGGTCCATCAGTCCGAGCATACGGGCAGGAGAACGCGCCTTCCACGAAGACCCGCAGGTCAGGTCGCCGACGTGGCCCGGATCGGCCACGCGCCGTCAGGCGACGACCGTCTCGACGTTCTTCTCGTCCACGTGGACGACGCGAGGCCGATGTCCGGCGAGTTCATCGTCCTCGAACTCGGCGTAGGTGAGGAGGATGACCGTGTCCCCGACGTGGACCAGGCGGGCGGCGGCGCCGTTGAGGCAGATCTCACCCGGGGCGCCGACGATGGCGTAGGTCTCGAATCTCGCTCCGTTGTCGACGTCCAGGACGGTCACCTGCTCGTGCTCGAGGATGTCGGCGGCGGCCAGAAGCTGAGGATCGATGCTGATCGAGCCGATGTAGTTGAGGTCGGCCGCTGTCACGGTGGCCCGGTGGATCTTGGACTTGAGCATCCGGCGGCGCATGCGTCCACGATACCGGTCGGCACCGGCCTCAGCGCCCGGACCGGTTTCTACGCACCGCTATGGCCGTGCCTGACCACTCTTGTATGGCGGTACAGCCTCCCGTCGATTTGTGGCCCGTGCGGGCGTCCCCAGATTGGTCAATGGTCGACCGTCCTGCTCCGGAATTGCTTCAATCGTGGACCATCCACGGCTTCGACGGCACCGAACAGCGGGTGATGACCTCGCCCGGAGGACGCCACGAGCACGAACACGCATCCGTCGACGACTGCGCCAGCCCACCGGCCCGTCACATGCTCCTGGAAGTGGCCGTCACCACGATGGTCGTGTGGTCGGGGCCGCCTGCGCCTCGGGCCCGGCCTCCGCTCCCACCACCACGACCCCAGGGGCGGCAAAGGCGCAGCACGCCGAGATCGTCATCTCGAACTTCATGTTCATCCCGACGACGCAGACGGTCCGTCCGGGGCAGACCGTCACGGTGGTGAACCGTGACCAGGTCGACCACACCGTCTCCTCGTCAACCGGCGGGTTCAGCACCGGCGACATCCAACCAGGGTGGTCCGTCACGTTCACGGCGCCGAATCGTACGGGCACGGACCGCACCTCCGGGCCCGTCGGTGGGCCCTCGACCCAAGGGACATTCGCCCCTAGCCGCATGCGCCGACGTGCCGCACCATGGGTAGGACGACGGTTCGACGGAGCGGAGGTGCGACATGGGTGATCGAGGGCGCCCCCCGATCACCGTCGTTGGCCGCACTACGGCACGCGAGATCGGCGAGCGGATCGAGGTGGAGTGGCAGTTGGACGGGACTCCGGACCTGGAGTGGACGGAGGTGTTCCAGTTCGCCGAGGTCGACGAGCGTCAGGGACCTGTCGACTGGACCCAGGGGGGTGGTCCCGACGTCGTCGGCGGTGCCGTCCGCTGGTTCGTCCCCTCCTCGAGCCTCGATGACGCCGACGCCGAGGTGGCTCGGCGCCTCCACGTGGCCAACCAGCGGTGCGCCGGCACCGACGGCACCGGCGGTGGGGGGCGACGGTGACGTTCGCCGACCGGGCCGACGCCGGGTGGAAGCTGGCCGAGGCGCTCGAGGGCTACCGCGGTCTGGATGTGGTGGTCCTCGGCCTCCCGCGCGGGGGTGTCCCGGTGGCCTATCAGGTGGCCTGTGCCCTCGACGCCCCCCTCGACGTGATCATCGTCCGAAAGCTCGGAGTCCCGTTCCAGCCGGAGGTGGCGATGGGCGCCATCGGCGAGGACGGCATCCGGGTCCTCGACCACGCCATGGTCACCCGGGCCGCCGTGTCCGAGGTCGAGGTGGGCGAGGTCGAACGGCGCGAGCAGGAGGTGCTCGCCGCCCGGCTCCGGCGCTACCGGCGCGGCCGTGAACGGGTCGACCTCCATGGACGGATGGCCATCGTGGTGGACGATGGGGTCGCCACCGGGTCGACGGCGCGGGCGGCCTCCCGGATCGCCCGCCTGCTCGGTGCGACACAGGTCGTGCTGGCCGTCCCGGTCGGCCCGCCCGGCACGCTGCACGATCTTGCGGAGGCCGACGCCGTGGTGGCCGTCGAGCAGCCTGCCGACTTCCGGGCTGTCGGCTTCCACTACAGCGACTTCTCGCCCACGAGTGACGACGAGGTGGTGGTCCTGCTTGACCGCGCCGCGCGCCGCGTGCTCGACGACGACCTGGTGGCGGAGCCCGTCGACTGCGACATCGACGTCGAGTTCGCCGCCGACGGCGTCGTGCTGCAGGGTCACCTGCACCTCCCGGACCCGTCGGCGGCCGTGGTCGTGTTCGCCCACGGCAGCGGGAGCAGTCGGCACAGCCCCCGCAACAGGCTGGTGGCCGACGTGCTCTATGACGCGGGCATCGGCACCTTCCTCCTCGATCTCCTCTCCCTGTCGGAGGAGAACGACCGGCGGGTCGTCTTCGACGTCGGCCTCCTGGCCCGGCGCCTGGCCGCCGCCACGACGTGGGTGCGCGGGCGGCCCGAGGCCCGGGCGACCCGGATCGGCTACTTCGGGGCCAGTACCGGCGCCGCGGCTGCCCTCGTGGCGGCGGCCGAGTCGCGCGGCTCGGTGGCGGCGGTGGTGTCCCGGGGTGGTCGTCCGGACCTGGCCCTGGCGCGGCTGTCGGAGGTGACCGCCCCGACACTGCTCGTTGTCGGAAGCGATGACGCGGCCGTCCTGGACCTGAACCGCGGGGCCCTCCACGGCCTCGGCGCCCCGGCGCGGCTCGCCGTGGTCGAGGGGGCCACCCATCTGTTCGAGGAACCGGGGACCCTGGCGGAGGCGGCCATCCTGGCCCGGGACTGGTTCTCTCAGTACCTGCTTGACGAACATGTGTCCGTATGACGGTCGGCGGGGACCGGTTCGTCTGCATCGGTTAGGCATCGCACAGCACCCATGAGTTCTACGAGTGGCGGTGCGTCCTGAGTCGGCGCCTGATCGAGGAGCACGGGTTCAGATGGATCGGCGGTCAGAGGTGACCGCCCCGACAGCTGGCGGCTCAACCGCCGGGTGCGTGACGACGACGGCGTCGGCACCAGTTCCCGGAAGGCGCTCGACGGGTTCGAACGGTGGCCGAACTGGATGTGGGGCAACGAGGAGGCGGCCGACTTCCTCAGCTGGCTCCGCCAGTGGAGCCTGGCCCGGCCCGCCGTGCAGCGGGTCGGCTTCTACGGTCTCGACGTGTACTCGCTGTGGAACTCGCCGCGCGAGATCGTCGGCTGGCTCGACGTCCACGCGCCGGGGTCGGTGTCGGCCGCGCTTCAGGCCTTGCGGTGCATCGTCCGGTTCGGCGAGGACCCCAATCGGTACGCCCGGAGCACCTGACTGGTCCCCGAGGCGTGCGAGCCCGACGTGGTCGTGCTGCTCGCCGAGGTACGCCGTCGCGCCGCGGACCGGCCGGGCGACGACGAGGGCGCCTTCGATGCCTGACAGAACGCCGAGTTGGCGGTCGATGCCGAGCACTACTACCGGATCATGGTGCGGAGTGACCGCGAGTCGTGGAACGTGCGCGACCACCACATGGTGGACTCCGTCGAGTGGCTCGCCAGGCACATGGGGGAGGGATCGAAGGGCCTGGTGTCTGCCCACAACACCCGTGTCGGCGATGCCTGGGCCACGGACACGGCCCGGGCCGGACTGGTCAACGTCGGCCAGCTACCGCGGGAGCGCGTCGGCGATCAGGGAGTGTTGCTGATCGGGTTCGCCTCGCACCGCGGGTCGGTGCTGACGGCGCCGGCGTGGGGCGAGCCGGAACACGCCCTCGACGTGCCGGTCGTCCGGGTGGGGAGCCATGAGGTCCTGCTCCACACCGCCCTGGGGGCACCGGCCGTCCCCGAGTTCGACGGGGAGTCGACGGGGCCCTGGTCGTCGCGCGGCCACCGGGCGATCGGCGTCGTCAACGACCCCGGTCACGAGGCCGGCACCTACGTGCCGATCCGCATCGGTGGCCGCTAGGACGCCCTGCTGTGGCTCGCGGCCACCGAGGCCCGTCGGCCCGCACCACCACCGTCCGAGTCCGAGCTGGAGACGGAGCCCACCGGCTTCTGAACCACCTGGCTCGGCCCGAGCCCCGGCCGTGCGGACGGTGGGGGTGCGGTCAGTGGACGACGGTCAGAACCGCGTGGGTCGGCTGGGACGCCGAGTTGTCCCCCACACCGACCGAGTACGCGCCGGGCACCGTGCTCCAGCCGGTCGGTTGGTAGGAGGCCAGCTGGGTGGCCGACACGTGCAGCGCGACCGTCTGCGATGTGCCGGCGGCGAGGGTGACCGGCGCGAACGCCACCAGCTGGCCCGGTGGCTCCCCGGCCCGTTTCGGGAAGGTCAGGTACGCCTGTGCGACGTCGGTGCCCGTCCGGCGGCCCGTATTCGCCACCCGCACGGTGAGGGCAAAGCCACCGGCCACCTTCGTGACGCGGAGGCCGCTGATCGAGAAGGTCGTGTAGGACAGGCCGAACCCGAACGGGAAGAGTGGCTTGGTGCCGGTGGCGTGGTCGTACCGGTAGCCGACCTCCAGGCCCTCCGACAGCGTGGAGGTCAGTCCGATGCCGGGCCACTGGGCGACCGTCGACACCGCCGACTTGGCCAACGAGGTCGGGAAGGTGACGGGCAGGTGACCGGACGGGTCGACCTCTCCGGTCAGCACTGCGGCGATGGCCGCCCCGTCCTCCTCGCCCGGATACCAGTCCTCTACGACAGCCTGGACCTTGGAGAGCCAGGGCATGACCACCGGGCCGTCGGTGTTGAGGACCACGATGGTGCGCGGATTCGCCGCGGCCACCGCCGAGATGAGGGTGTTCTGGTCACCCGGCAGTTCCAGGTTCGGACGGTCGAAGGTCTCGGCGGTGTAGTCGGCGGCGAAGACGACGGCCGCCGATGAACGCCTGGCGAGCGCCACCGCCCGGGCGACGGCGCCGCCAACGTAGGCCATCCCGAGGCCCAGGTAGCTCGCGACGTCGAGGGAGGTCGCGTCCGACACCGGCGTCCAGTCCAGCACCAGGTTGTAGTGGTGTCCGGCACGCAGGCGGATCGCGCCCGACCAGGTCCCCGTGTCGTGGGTCACGAGGTCCGTCACCGCGGGGTGGCCGTCCAGCGTCAGGGCCGCCGCGCCGGTGCCGGTCACCGAGAACGTGTAGAGCCCGCTGTGCGGCACGGTCAGGTGGCCGGTCCAGGACGCCTGCGTCGCCGACCACCCCGGAGGGAGCTGGATCCTGGTGGCACCCGCCGCCGTCGGATCGAGGTCGGCGATCCGACGGGCCTCGGCGTCGGACGGCGCCACCTGCTTCCGGCGTTCAGCGGGCGGGTTGGTGCGTACCTTGTCGCGATTACTGCCCGGGGCAGCCGGCTGGGGACGGATGGTCGCCGCCGCCAGCGGGTCGATGGCGGTGGTCACCTGCCCCGGACCGGTGCGCGGCCCCACGGTCAGCAGGAGCCCGTGGCCTACCCCGGAGGGAGGGGTGAGGTCGGCGGTCGGCACGGACGGGAGGTGCGAGGTCGTGGAGCCGCCGTCCGCGTAGGTGACCGTGGCCTTGCCGGCGAGCGCGCCGGTCAGCCCGGCCAGTGGGGTCGAGGTGAACGGAGGCACCACGTGGGACGAGCCGAATCCCTGGGTGACGGGGTGGGTCGAGGCGTCCGCGCCGATGACGGCCACGGAGTGCGCACGGGAGCCGGTCAGGGGGAGCGCGCTGGATGCGTTCTTGAGCAGCACGGCAGACCGCTCCGCCGTGGTGAGGGCGAAGGTCGTGTGGGCGGCCGAGTCGACCGGGGTGCCCGGGGTTCCCGTCGCGGCGCGGCCGACGATTCCGAAGGCGAACATCTGGGTCAGGACCTGCCGGACGTCGTCGTCGATCGAGCCCATCGACAGCTTTCCACTCGTCAGCGCGTCGGTGAGGACGTCGGCCGCCCCCGGCTTCAGCAGTTCCACGTCGGAACCCATGGCCAGTGGCTCGTCGTGGACGGCGGCGAGGTCGGAGCGCACGAATCCGGCGAAGCCCCACTGCCGCAGCAGGAGGCCGAGGCCCGGGTCCTGGCACTGGAAGGTGCCGTCGAGCCGCGGATAGGCGCACATCAGTGTGGCCACGTGGGCCTGGGTGACGGCCGCCTTGAACGGGGGGAGGTAGATCTCCTGGAGGGCACGGGTGGGAACCACCTCGTCGAGGGCACCCCGGTTGGTCTCCTGGGTGTAGACGGCCAGGTGCTTGGCGTCGGCCATCACCCCTCGGGCCTGGATCCCCGTGATGTCGGCTGAGCCGAGCACGGTGGTGAGCAGCGGATCCTCGCCGTAGGACTCGTCGGCCCGTCCACTGGTCGGGACCCGGTCGATGTTTATGTTGGGCCCCTGGCTGACGTCGATGCCCTGGCCGGCGGCCTCGGAACCGATCAGGTCGCCGTACTGGAGCGCCACCGACGGGTCGAACGTGGCGCCAACGGCCAGCGGTACGGGCAGCTGGGTCACGCCGGTGTCCCCGTAGGCGAGTCCCCAGGGCCCGTCGGACAGCGTGAGGGAGGGGATGCAGAGTCGTGGCACCCCCTGGTCGACGTTCTCGTAGTCCCCCGAGCTGACGAGGATGAGCTCGCCCAGCTTCTCGTCCAGCGTCATCCTGGACAGCACGAGGTCGGCCAGGGTGCCGGGTGGCTCGCCCGCGGCCATGGCGTCGGCCAGCCACGGGCAGCCCGTCACCGGCATCGGTGGAGTGGGAAGACCGGTGGCGGCACCGGCCACCGGCCCGGACGACGGAGGGACGGGGACGGTCGCCGTGGCCGCCCCGGCGGCAGGGGGTGGGACCAGGCCGGCGAGCGCGCCCGCCACCAGGGCGGCCGCCACCAGGGTGGTCAGCCGTGGTCGGGCCCGACGGGCGCGGCCAATGGGGGGCGGAGTGCTCGGCACGGCATGATCGTACGGGGCGGCCCCACCGGATCGGGTGCACCCGTCTGTTCACAGTACCCGAGGGGCCCGCGCCCGCGATCGGGACCGCTAGTGGCATCATTGGTAGGCATCGGAGGCCCCGGACATCACGGAATCCTCATCTGGCCCCCACTGTTCCCTCATCTGCGGGCGGCACAGTGCAGGGGACAAGTACGGCAGGCCCGTCCGGCTGCCTCCACCACTCAGCAAGGAGCACCCATGTTCAAGAAGCTCGTCGCCCCCATCGTCGTAGGCGGTGTCCTGCTCGGCAGTCTGGCCATGGGCGGCGTCGCCACGGCGGCCACGCCGTCCACGACCACGACCCCGGCAGCGTCCGCGGCCGCCCACCCACTCAAAGCCCGCCACTGGCTGCGTGCGCACGGGCGGGCCGTCCGGGCCAAGGGCCTGATCATCAGCGCCTCGACCATCGGGATCACGTCGCAGGCTCTGCGGGCCGACCTCAAGTCGGGCAAGTCGATCGCCCAGGTGGCCTCGGCCAACGGCTCCAGCGCCGCGGCCGTCGAGTCGGCCCTCACTGCGGCGGGTGACAAGGCCGTCGCCCGCGCCGAGTCGGCCGGCAAGTTGACCTCCACGCAGGCTGCGGCGATCGAGGCCCGGCTGCCGGTCCGCATCGACAAGATCGTCAACCACGTCTTCTGACCGTCGGCCCGCCGGCGGTTGACCGGCGGGTGCAGTCGGACGACAGGACACAGGCCGTGGTCGGGTACTCCCGCCCACGGCCTGTCGTCGTCCCCGGGACGACCGGTTCTGTGACCGGGAGGGCAGCGCCGGGAATCGGAGGCGGACCGTGGCTAGGTGGCCCCGAAGCGTGTGATCCGCCAGCCGTGGACGTGGCGTCTGGCGTCCGTGCACGACACCACCACCCACGCCGTGGGGGTCCACACGTACACGGCGGCCTGCCCGTAGCTCCGCCCCAGGGCGATTCCCTCGACCTCGGTCAGGCCGGGGACGGCGACGCCCTCCTCGTGGTGCGCGAGGCTCGGGTCCCGACCGTTGGCGGGCCAGTGCGGCAGTCCGCGCCGCTCGAGATCGGCCACCAGGGCCGCGTGGGCCGTCCGGTTGACCTCGTCCGGTCGGACCTCGCTGTCGGGGTTCCACGCCGTCACCACGATCACCGGGACGGCGACACCCTCGGGCCAGGGGCCGGTGGCCCCGGCACGGTCGGGCACGAGGCGCATCGCCGGCACGCCCGGCGGGATCAGGTCGACGATGGCACGGTCGAAGGCCGCCCAATCCGCCTCGGTGGCCACGGTTCCTCCCGGGAGCCGGGTGGCTCAGCGGAAGGTGGCGGTCACCGGCAGGTGCTTGACCCCGCCGACGAAGTTGGCCTGGGCCCACTCCGGTTGGCCGGCGAGCTCGATGGTGTCGACGGCGGCCAGCAGCTTGGGGAGGATCGTCCGAAGCTCCCGTCGGGCGAACGTCGAGCCGAGGCAGAAGTGCTCACCGCCGCCGAAGGCGATCATCCGGTTCGCGTTGGGCCGGGCCACGTCGAACTCCATGGGCCGGTCGAACATCCGCTCGTCGCGATTGGCCGACGGGTAGGACAGCAGCAATCGGTCCCCTTCGGGGACATCGACGCCTGAGAGCGTGGCCGGCCGGGTCAGGTAGCGGAGGAAGTGCCGCACCGGCGACGTCCACCGGATCATCTCGTCGACGGCGTTGTTCACGAACTCCGGCTGGGCCTGAAGCAGGGCCACCTGGTCCGGGTGGTGCAGCAGCGCCTCGAGTCCTCCGGACAGGGCGAATGAGGTGGTGTCGTGGCCGGCGGTGGCGACGATCGTGTAGTACCAGAGCCGCGCGTTGTTGCCGAGCGGGCATCCGTCCACCTCGCCGTTGGCGATCACCGTGGCGAGGTCGTCGGTCGGGTGCTCACGCCGCGCCTCGGTCAGCTCGGTGAAGTACTGGTCGAACTGGGCGATGGTGTCGGTCAGCAGGGCCATCGGGTCGCTAAGGTCACCCAGGTACTCGGGGTCGGCGGCACCGAAGATGCCCTGGGTCAGCTTCAGCATCATGGGCTCGTCCTCGACGGGAACGCCGAAGATGCTCATGATCACCCGGAGCGTGTAGGGCACGGCGATGTCCTGCGCGAAGTCGCAGTCGCCGTCCAGCTGGCGGAACTTGTCCACGAACTCGGCCGCGATGGCCTCGATGGCCTCTTGACGCCTGGCCACGGCGCGCGGCCGGAACCAGTCGTTGGCGAGGCCGCGGTGCCCGGCGTGCTCCTCGCCGTCCATGTGGATGAGGGTCTCGCCCTCGATGCCGATGGACTTCAGGTACTCGAACTGGGCGTCGGGCCCGAGGATCGAGTTGCGGGTGTTGAGGAAGTGCTCGTTGTCGCGCGACACCTTGAACACGTCCTCGTGACGGGTGACGGCCCAGAACGGCGTGTATCCCTCCACCTCGACGCGCAATACGGGGGCGTCATCCCGCAGCTCGGCCGCCGCCGCGTGCCAGGCATCCTGGTCGGCATAGAAGACAGGGTCGATGAAGATCATGCCCCGGGTGTCCGGATCGCTCATGGGTGCTCCCCTGGTGGGTGGTCGGCGGAATGGTACCGGGTCTCGGCGGATCCGATGCTACCCAGTGCCGCCGGCGGCCAACTCCCTGGCGCGCCTCCTCACCGGTCGGCGGGGATGCTGTCCGCGACCGCCCGGATCAGCTCGTCGAGCGCGCCGTGCAGATGACCGACGATCGTCCAGGGGTCGGGCACGCTTCGGGGACAGCCCATGATGGACACGCCGAGCTTGTCCTCGTAGCTCCACGCCGTGATGTTCAAGCCGATGCCCTCGAGGATGGGACCGACTGAGTAGAGGGCCTCCAACACCACGGGCCCCATCCTGATCGCCTCCCGTGGTCCCGCCACGTTGGACAGGATCACGTTGAGCGGCGGGTGGAGGACGTCGGCGGCGTGGGACCTCGTCCACAGCCGAACGGCCGGCTGGTAGAGCTGCGGGGGCACCACGTCGGACCGCTGCTCGAGGAGCTCGTGGCCGAGGAGGCTGCGCACCTCCTTGGAGGCGCGGACGCCGTCGTGGACGGCGGACAGTCGGGCCACCGGGTCGGCCACGTCGGTGCGGATCGCGACGTAGATGTTGTCCACCCGGTTGCCGGACAGCCGGGCGACTCCCGGGTCGGTCGACACGGGGACGCTCGCCACCAGCGAGCGTGGGGGAAGCTCGCCCCGCTCGGCCAGGTAGGTCCGCAGGGCGCCAGCGCACACGGTGAGGTAGACGTCGTTGAGTGTCGTGCCGGTCGCCCGCCGGATCTCCCAGAGGACGTCGACGGGCAGTCGGGTCATGGCGAAGGTGCGGGCCGGGTCCAACGAGACATTGAGCGACGTCTTCGGGATGTGGTGCAGGGGGATCGGTGGCATCGGCTCAAACGTGCGCCGACGCCGCTCGGACGCTCGGAGGCTCCGGGCGGACGCCCGGGCCAGGTGGGGAAGCCCCCGCACCCGTACCAGGTGCTCGGACAGGGCACGGGCCACCAGGCGGCCGCGGGTCGGGAGGGGCTCGGGCGTCCAGGGATCGGGGGGTGCGGAGGGGTCCGGGCCGACGGTCGCCGCCTCGACGACGTTCTGCAGCAGGGCCACCGCAGCGGAGCCGTCCGCCACGGCGTGGTGGAGCTTGACCACCACGGCGATCCGGTCCCCGCCCAGCCCCTCGACGACCCGGATGGCCCACAGTGGCCGGTCGCGCGGGAGAGTGGTGCCGGCGAAGGTGGCGATGGCGGCAGCCAGGGCCCGGTCGTCACCGGGTGGGTCCAGCGTGACCCGATCGAGGTGCCGGGCCAACTCGAAGTCGGGATCCTCCACCCATACCGGATGGCCGAGCCCGAGGGGAACGGGCACGATCCGGCGGCGGAAGGGGGGGAGCCGTGTCAGGAGTTGGCCGAGGACCTCGGTCAGCGTGGCGAAGGAGAATTCCTCCGTCATGGCCGAGACGTCCGACACCGCCACCTTGATGGTGTGCATGTGCGCCGTCGGGGTCTCCGAGTAAAGGAACTTGGCGTCGAGCCCGGACATCGTCTCCATGGTCAGGCGGCCTCGTCCTGGGGGAGTTCGACCCCGGCCGCCTCGGCCAGTGAGGCGTCGATGAATGCCTTCACCTGACCCGACCACATGTAGCCCACGTGGTTGCCCGAGTACCACGACACCCGGGGGTCACCCCAGTGCTCGGCCAGACGCCGCGCCTGGTCGGGTGTGGCCAGCCGGTCCCCGTAGCCAGCGAAGATGTACCGGCGGTCGGCGGCCACCAATGGGTCGAAGCCCAGCGGCGACACCACGCGGTACACGTTCTCGGCGGTGCCGCCCATGATGCGGTGTTCGATGGCACGCACCCGGATGTGGCGCGGGCTGTGCGCGTGGAACAGTCCCGGGAAGTCGGCCACGGGGATGCCCGCCACGACGCCGTCGAGTCCGGGCTCGAGGCCGGCCAGCAACGCCACGGTGTACCCGCCGAGCGACACGCCGAACAGGCTGATGGAGGTGGCGCCCTGAGATCGGATCCAGCCGATGAGTCGCCGGACGTCCCACACGGCCTGGGTCAGGCCGTGGACGGCGTTCATGAGCTCGAAGGAGAGGAACGGCTCGCCGCTCACCCGGG
>CAZULR010000011.1:7429-23463 GCA_964621235.1 uncultured Acidimicrobiaceae bacterium | reverse complement strand
CGCCGCCGTGAACCGCATCCCCGCAGCCCTCGTCGCCGTCGCCGCCGTGCTCGGCACCGGCATCGCCACCTCGGCGTGCACCACCACGCCGGTGGCGGCCACCGTCAACAGCGCCACCATCTCGGTGTCCTCCCTCAACGCCGAGCTCGCCTCCCTCAACGAGACGTCGGCCGGACAGTGCCTGCTGTCGCTCAAGTTCCCGCAGTCCCTGAGCGCGGGCGCCGAGGGCGCCGGCGGCAGCGGCACCTACCAGACGAGCTTCGCCTCCACCGTCCTCGGCAGCTCGGTCTACAACCTCCTGGCCACCCAGTACGCGGCCGCCCACGGTCTGACCCTGTCGTCCGCCGACCTGACGGCGGCCCGCAGCAACTACGAGGCCACCCTGGACGGCGCTATCAAGTCCCAGATCCAGCAGGACTCCGCCATCGGGGGGACCCCGACGTGCGTCGACGCGGCCGGCAACGCGCTGACGGGCGAGAAGGTGCTGGCCGGGCTGCCGTCCGCGGTCCAGTCCACCGAAGTGTCCAACCAGGCGGTCGAGGAGCTCCTCTTGGCCCGCGGCGCCGACCTGTCGGACGCCGCCGTCCTCAACTACTACGTGTCCAACCCCTCGGCGTTCACCCTGGACTGCGTCGGCGTGATCGTGGTGGCCGACCAGGCCACGGCCGACACCGTGTACAACAAGTTGAAGGCCGGCGCCGCGTTCGCACCGCTGGCCACGTCGACCTCGACGGACGCCAAGACCGCCGCCGCCGGCGGGCAGCTCGGCTGCAACTTCCCCGAGTCCCAGGTGCTGACGGCACTCCAGGTCAGCTCGGTGACCGTGGGCTCCCCGGTCACCCCGGAGCAGACGCAGGCCGGGACGTGGGAGGTCTTCCAGGTGACCAGCCGGACGGTGCTCCCGGTCACCGAGGTCACCTCCGACATCCGCCAGGCGCTGCTCCAGACCACGGCGAACCGCAACCGGGTCTCCGCCGAGGTGCTGGCGTTCGCCAAGAAGTCCTCGGTCTCGGTCAACGCGCAGTACGGGACGTGGACCCGGGCCCAGATCGTGCCGCCGGCATCACCTGCGCCGCGCTACCTCTTGCCTTCCTACGGATCGACCCTGACCACCACCCCATCCGGTGCCGGCCCGACGACGGGAGGCTCGACCTCCGGCTCGTCCGGCACGTCCGGCTCGTCCTCGGGCTCGGCCGGCTCGTCGTCGACGACCACCACGACCGCGGGCTGAGCACCCCGTGGCCGGGCCTGCCCGCATCGACGTCGTGGGCCTGGGGCCGGCCGGGAGCGACCTGATCACCGCCGGGACCCTGGCCCTGCTGGCCGACGCCCCCCGGGTGTTCCTCCGAACCCGGCGCCACCCTGCGGCGGGAGTGGTCCTCGGCGCCAGCACCTTCGACCACCACTACGAGTCGGCCGCCACCTTCGAGGAGGTCTACCGGTCGATCGTGTCGGACCTCGTCGACGCCGCCCTGGCGGGTGGGTCGGTCACGTACGCCGTGCCCGGGTCGCCGACCGTGGCCGAGCGCACCGTGGTGCTGCTGGCCGGGGACCCCCGGGTGCGTTCCGGCCAGGTGACGGTGGTGGTCCACCCGTCGGTCTCCTTCCTCGACCTGGCCTTCGCCCGCCTGGGCGTGGACCCGGTGGCCGCCGGGGTGCGCATCGTCGACGCCGAGCGCTTCGCCGTCGACGCGGCCGGAGAGCGCGGCCCGTTGCTCGTGGCCCAGTGCTGGAACCGCGACATCCTGTCGGACGTGAAGCTGTCCGTCGACGCGACCCCCGACGCGCCCGTCACGCTGCTGCACCACCTGGGCCTGCCCGACGAGCAGGTGGTCGAGGTGGCCTGGGAGGACCTGGACCGCTCGATCGACGTCGACCACCTGTCGTCGCTGTGGGTGCCCCGGTTGGCGGCACCGGTCGCCTCCGAGCTGGTGGCCCTCGACGACCTGGTCCACACCCTGCGGGCGCGGTGCCCGTGGGACCGGCGCCAGACGCACGCCTCGCTGGGCCGCCACCTGCTCGAGGAGTCCTACGAGGTGCTGGAGGCCATTGATGCCGTCGATGCCGCCGATGCCGCGGTCGACCCCGCCGACGAGGTCGTGGAGGGCGCCGTCGCCCACCTGGAGGAGGAGCTGGGGGACCTGCTGTTCCAGGTCTACTTCCACGCCACCCTGGCCGCCGAGGAGGGCCGCTTCACCTTGGCCGACGTGGCCCGCGGCGTCCATGACAAGCTCGTCGCCCGCCATCCCCATGTGTTCGCCGATGTGACGGCCGAGACGGCCGATGACGTGGCCGCCAACTGGGAGGCCATCAAGAAGGTCGAGAAGGGGCGGAGGAGCGTGACCGAGGGCATCCCTGCGGCCCTGCCCGCACTGGCGCTGGCGGCCAAGCTCCAGCGCAAGGCCACGGCCATCGGCATGGTCCTGCCCGGTCTGGCCGACGAGGCGGTGCGGGTGGCGGAGGCGGCCGCCCGTCTGGCCGATGCCGATGCCGATGACGTGTCGGAGGCCGCCGTGGCCGACGGTGCCGGGGGAGCCCGGTCCCGGGCCGTGGAGGTGGGTGAGCTCCTGTTCGCCGCCGTGGCGGTCGCCCGGGCCCTGGGCGTCGACCCGGAGACGGCCCTACTGGCGCGGTCGGCGGCCTACCGCGCCGAGGTCGAGGCCCGCGGCTGACCCGTCCCCGGGTCGTGGCGACGCCGGGCTCAGCGGGTCCGGACGTCGATTTCCGTGGAGGAATCCCCAGGTGGGAGGGGTACCGGGTGGTAGCGTTTCGCACACCGCGAGCAGGAGCGACGGCACAAAAGTGAGCTTGATCGAACAGGTAATCGGCCGGGAAGTCCTGGACTCCCGCGGCAATCCGACCGTCGAGGTCGAAGTCGTCCTCGATTCGGGCGCCTCCGGACGGGCCATCGTCCCCTCGGGCGCCTCCACCGGTACCTTCGAGGCCGTCGAGCTCCGTGACGGCGGTGACCGCTACCGCGGCAAGGGCGTGCTGACGGCGGTCCAGAACGTCAACGCCGAGATCGCCGACTTCCTCGAGGGCTTCGACGCGCTCGACCAGCGGGCCGTCGACCTGGCCATGGTCGACGCCGACGGGACCCCGAACAAGGGGCGCCTCGGGGCCAACGCCATCCTCGGCGTGTCGCTCGCCACCGCCCGGGCCGCCGCCGACGAGCTCGACCTGCCGCTCTACCGGTACGTGGGCGGGGCCAACGCCCACGTGCTGCCGGTGCCGATGATGAACGTCGTCAACGGGGGCGTCCACGCCGACAACTCCATCGACCTCCAGGAGTTCATGATCATGCCGGTGGGGGCCGCCTCCTTCGCGGAGGCCCTCCGCTGGGGCGTGGAGACCTACCACGCGCTGGCCGGCGTGCTCCACGAGCGCGGCCTGTCGACCGCGGTGGGCGACGAGGGGGGATTCGCGCCGAACCTCGACCACAACGAAGACGCGGTGCGGGTCCTGGTCGAGGCGATCGAGCGGGCCGGCCGGGTGCCCGGCGACGAGATCGCCATCGCCATGGACCCGGCCTCCAGTGAGCTCTACCGCGACGGCGCGTACGTCCTGGCGGGGGAGGGCCGGACGCTCTCGTCGGACGAAATGGTGGCGTACTACGTGGAGCTGTGCGACCGGTACCCGATCGTGTCCATCGAGGACGGCATGGCCGAGGACGACTGGGACGGCTGGGCCGCGCTGACCGCGGCCGTCGGCACGCGGGTGCAGTTGGTGGGGGACGACGTGTTCGTGACCAACGAGGAGCGGCTGCGACGTGGCATCGACACCGGCACCGCCAACGCCATCCTCATCAAGGTGAACCAGATCGGCACGCTGACCGAGACGCTCGGCACCATGGACGTCGCCACCCGCAACGCGTATGCCTGCGTGATGTCGCACCGCTCGGGGGAGACCGAGGACACGACCATCGCCGACCTGGCGGTGGCCACCAACTGCGGCCAGATAAAGACCGGCGCCCCGGCGCGCTCGGACCGGGTGGCCAAATACAACCAGCTGCTGCGCATCGAGGAGCAGCTCGGGGAGTCCGCGACGTTCCTGGGCGGTGCCGCGCTCTCATCCCGGAGCGGCACGGCGTGAGTCGGGGGCTCCACTCCAAGTCCAAGGCCTCCACGAAGGCCACGCCGACCGGTCGGCGCTCGACCGCGGCCACCTCCAGGTCGTCCGCGTCCCGCCGGTCGAGCCGTCCGGCGTCCCGGGGCTCGGCCACAGCCACCGCCAAGCGGCCGGCGGCCAAGGGAGTGGCGTCGGCCCGCGCCACCGCCTCGCGGGCGGCACTCCTTGCTCGGGCCACGACCACCCGGAAGCTCTCGACCACCCGCAAGCCGTCGACGAACGCCAAGCCGTCGACCACCCGGGCGGCTGCGGCGCGGAAGCCGTCCACTACCCGCAAGCCGGCGGTCACCCGCACGGCAGCGGCACGGAAGCCGTCGACCGCCCGGACGACGTCGGCCCGCAAGCCGTCGATGACCCGTGCGGCTGCCGCCCGCAAGCCTTCGGCGGCCCGCAAGCCTTCGGCGGCCCGCAAGCCGTCGGCCACCCGGCCCGCCACCGCACCCCGTCCGGGCTCCAAGGTGCGCACGCCGACTGAACGCGCCGCCATCGAGGCCCGCCGCAACCGGGTGCCCGTGCTGGTGGCCGCTCTGGCGGCCGTCGTGCTTCTGGCGACGAGCTTTCCGTTGGCCGTCCTCTACGGCCAGCACCACCAGCTGTCGGCCGAAGCGTCCCAGCTGAGTCAGCTGCGTCACCAGAATGCCCTGCTCGCCGAGCAGCGCCAGGCACTCAACTCCAACGCTGAGGTGAAGCGCCTGGCCCGCCAGAACTACCAGCTGGTGGCGCCGGGCCAGGCACTGTATGACATCCTGCCGGCCGCAGGGCAGACGTCGGCACCCGGGGCCCCCTCCGCGGGGGACCCGGCCAACCAGCCGCTGGTGTCCCCGTCCCAGGCGCCCAACATGTCGCCCGACCCCGGGCTCCCGGCCACCTCGACGGCGTCGGGCACGACCGGCGCCTCGTCGGCTCCCTCGTCGACGTCCACGGCGCAGGCTCCCGCGGCCGCGCACGGCGGCTTCTGGACCCGGGTCCGTTCGACGCTCGAATTCTGGCGGTGACCCCCGACGGCGCGTCGGTCGACGACGTCGCCCGCGTCACCGAGCTCCTCGGGCGGCCTCCTGCCGGTGCGTTCGAGGTGGTCGTCCGTTCGGAAGACGGCACGCCGGCCGTGCTGGAGAACGCACCGTTCCTCGACGACGGCACGCCGATGCCGACCCGGTACTGGCTCTGTGACCCGACGCTTCGCGAGGCGGTCAGCCGCCTCGAGTCGACCGGCGGCGTCCGGGCCGCCGAGGCCGAGGTGCCGGCCGACCGGATCGCGGCGGCCCATGCCGTCTACGGCGCCGAGCGGGACGCGCTGATCGACCCCGGCCACACCGGCCCCCGGCCGTCGGGGGGCGTCGGGGGAACCCGAGAGGGCGTCAAGTGCCTGCACGCCCACCTGGCCTGGTGGCTGACCGGCGCCGACGATCCCGTCGGGGAGTGGACGGCCCGACGGATCGGGCTCCACCCCACCTGAGCGGTCCGCGTTGTCCGAGCGCCCGCCCCCGGACGTGTGGGCCCACGAGGGCGTGGTAGCAAGGGCGCATGGCACCCGGCGCGGCGATCGCCGCCATCGACTGCGGCACCAACTCGACGAGGCTGCTGGTGGCCGACGACTCGGGTCGGCCCCTCGAGCGCCTCATGCGCATCACCCGACTGGGCCAGGGCGTCGACGCCACGGGGCGCTTGGCCCCCGAGGCGATCGACCGGTGCGTGGCCGTGCTGGCCGAGTTCCGCCAGGTCATGGACGGCCTCGACGTCGGACGGGGCCGCCTAGCCGCCACGTCGGCGGCACGCGACGCGTCCAATGGAGCCGAGTTCCTGGCCGACGCCGGCCGGGTCACTGGGCTCGAGCCGGAGCTGTTGTCTGGGATCGACGAGGGACGTCTGTCGCTTGCCGGGGCGGTGGCCGACCTCGATCCGGCTGACGGCCCCTTCCTCGTCCTCGACATCGGCGGTGGGTCGACCGAGCTGGTGGCGGGCGACGGTCCGGACGATCCCGACCTGGCCGCCGTGTCCCTGCAGCTGGGGTGCGTCCGGGTGAGCGAGCGGTTCCTCGGCTCGGACCCGCCCACCGCGGAGGAGCTGGCGGCCGCCCGCCGCGAGGTGGACGCCCAGCTCGAGCGGGCCGTCACTGACCACCCGAGGTTCGCCGGGACCCACCGCCTGGTGGGCCTCGCCGGGACGGTGTCCACGCTGGCGTCGGTCCATCGGGAGATGGCCGAGTACGACCGGGACCTCGTCCACCACACCGTGCTGACCTCCGCCGACGTCCGCCACTGGTTCGGGGTGCTGGCCACCGACACCGCCGCCGACCGTCTGGCCCGGCCCGGCATGGTCCCCGGACGCCAGGACGTCATCGTGGGTGGCGTCCTCATCCTCGATGCGGTGATGGGGCGGCTGGGCCTCTCCGAGTGCCTGGTTTCCGAGGCCGACATCCTCGACGGCCTGGTGGCCAGCCAGCTGACCCGCTGACGACCCCGAACGGCCACGGGTCGGCCTCCGTTGGAGCGGGACCCGCCGGACGGTCGGCTGGCGACCGGCTGACGGCCGGACTCAGTGGAGGGTGACGCCGGTGACGAGCAGGCCGAGCGTCCGGGTGTCGGGGCTCCCGAGTACCTCGGCGGGCCGCCACGTCTCGACCTCGACGACCACGGTCCGCCCCTCGGGGTCGTAGGGGACGTCGACGGTGAGGTCGCCGGCGGGTGGCGCCACGCCGGTGACCGACTGCCGTCCGTGGGAGATCCGGTAGGGGAGCTCGAGGGGTGAGGTGTTGGTCACCGCCACGGACGCACGCGCGAAGGCCCCGCCCCGTTCGACGGACAGCTCGCTGCGTGCGCCGGAGTACCGGCGGGTCGACCCCGGCTCCTCGAGGGGCTGCCAGGTGGCCTCCTCGTCCGGGGGCAGGGTCCGACCGCACACGGGGTAGGACCCGTCGGCCCGTCGGGCCTCGAAGATCACCCCGAGGTAGGTGGCGTCGGTGGTGTGCTTGGTCACCAGCCAGCCGGCGTGGGCCAGCATGCGCAGGAAGTACGACTCCTGGAAGCCGAGCTCGAGCCAGCCGTTGCGTCGGATCGCCCACAGCGACTCGCCGTCGGTGCGGACACCCCACGGCACGGGAAAGGTCTCCACGACGGGCTCGGCGGCGAAGAAGACCCGCCCGCCGGGGTTGATCACGTCGGCCAGTTTGGCCACCAGGTCCCGGTGGTCGGAGCAGTGGTGGAAGCACTCGAAGAACAGCACGGCGTCGTAGGAGCGTCCCAGGCGGTCGATCTCCAGGAACGTGCCCTGCCGGGCGTCGACGTCGAGGGCGAACTTGTCGGCCCGCTCGGCGATCAGGCCCACGAAGGTCGGGTCGATGTCGATGGCCGTGACGTCGTAGCCCATGCGGGCGAGCTCGATGGTGGTGTTCCCCCAGCCCGGTCCGAGCTCCAGGATCGACGAGCCGGCCGGGAGCCCCATGGTGCGGACGATGAACCCGATGGCCATGAGCGTGTGGCCGACGGTCTCCGGGCTCTCGGTGTAGTACGGGAAGGGCCGGTTGGCGTCGACCGGGAAGTCCGACCGCTCGTTCTGGACCTCGTACGTCGGGCGGTCGGCGATCAGCCGGTAGAGGGCGAACTGGTGCTCCGCGTACTCCGGGCTGTAGGGGTCGGTGGGCGCATCGCCGGCCGGCTCGTAGACGAAGCTCTGGAAGACGGCCCGCATGGCGTCGTCGGAGACGGCCCACGCCCGGTCGACCTCCTCGAGCTTGCCCTCGAGCTCGTCGATGGAGGACAGGACCTGGACCACGGCGTCCGGACCGACCGGGGTCCCGGCATCCGGCCCATCGGGCCGGTCGGCGTCGGCGTCGGCGCCCGACGGTGGGAGGGTGGGGGCCGGCTGCATCACGTCAGACGCTAACCCGAGCTGGGCCCCCCGACCGGCGACCGGGACCGACGCCGGGCCGCGCCCGACGCGTCCTGTCGGTCACGGTCACCCCGCCCCCTCCGCCGCTGCGGTGGCCGCCGTGGTGGGGAGGGTGACCTCCGTCGTCCCCGGTGGCGGCGTCCACTCGAAGGCGGACACGCCGCCGGCGTCCACCAGGGTCCGGGCGTGGAGGGTGTCCCGGACGTAGGCGATGGCGATGGCCGAGCCCGCCGGGGTGGTGGCGGTCTCGTTGGGCGTGGCGAACACGAAGACCATGTCCCGGCTGTGCACGGGCCGGGCCCCGTCGGGATAGAAGAAGTAGCACCACTGGCGGCCGCAGAACCGCCCCATGACGTCGAGGGTCACGATGACCTCGGCATCGGCGGGCGTCCGGGCCAGGGCCGTCCGCAGCGCCGCGGCGGTGGGTGCGGCCACCTGGGACGTGGCCCACCGCACCGAGTCCGGCGAGGCCGAGAGCCCGTAGGCGAGGGCCTGGGCCAGGGCGATCGTGCCGACGACGGCCGACACGATCCAGCCCCACGACACCCGCTGGGCCACCCAGACGAGGACCATGACGGTGCCGAGCAGGACGAAGGGGAAGACGGCGAAGTTCTGGAAGGAGTCGGTGAGGAGGTCCGGCCGGGAGTCGAGGGCGTCGGCGACCAGGACGGTCACCGGGACACCGAAGCCCCACGCCGTGGCCAGGCCCACCACGCCGACCGGCTTGATCAGGGTGTACGCATCGCCGATGCGCCGGTAGAGCTGGTCGACGACCCGCCAGGGGTGGGTGGCCATGCCGATCAGGATGAGGCCCACTCCTCCGCTGCCGGTCAGGGTGGTCCGCCCGGCCAGGTAGGCGTACAGGGAGAGGGCAGACCCCTGGTTGGCGTGCAGCAGGGAGATCAGCGCGGTCCAGCCGAGCCCGGCGCAGATCAGCAGGACGCCACTGCGACGCGTGTCCCGGCCGGCCAGCACGGCGGACACGCCGAGCCCGATCAGCATGATGACGCTGAAGGACCCGCACAACAGGACCACGGCGGCGAACACCCAGGCCCGGCGGGTCCGGCCGTGCCAGAGGTCCCGACCGGCCAGGAGGAGGAAGAAGGTGGCCAGCGGCTCCATGTGGAGGTCGAACTGCAGGGTCCGGTACACGCCCGGGTTGACCATGATCGCCACGAGGACGGCCAGGCCGATCGCGGTCCCCACGCTCCGGCGGACCTGTTGGCGCTCCAGGAACTCGGTGATCCAGACGAAGGTCACGATCCCACTGCCGGCGACGGCGAGGTCCTGGACCCACAGGAGCACGACCGGGTTCGGGATCACCAGGTGGAGCAGGCTGAGCGGCCACAGGATGAGCTCGAAGTCGGACTGGATGAACGGGTACCCGTAGATGGTGTCGTACGGGTTCAGGTGCCCCTGGGCGATCAGGGTCCAGGGCTGGTTGTACTGCGCGAAGTCCTGGCCCAGGAAGAAGCGGTGGTAGATGAAGGTGGAGAGGGCCATGAGGCCCAACGCCCAGACGCCGAGGACGGCCGAACCGGTCCAGCGGAAACGGGCCCAGCTGCTGCGTCGTCCGCGCCCACCGCCGTGGGCGTGACGACCCGTCCCGACCCCGCCGGGGTGGGCGACTCCGGGCGTGGGCGGGCCGGCGGTCGGGGCCTCTGCGGGTTCGACCGTCGCCACGCCCGGAGTGTACCGGCCGCCACCGATCACCCCCCGGAATGCCCCAACGCCAGCGGCACCGGAACCGCCGCTTATGGATCGACGAAGCCGGCGGGGTGCCGGGATATGCTCTTTTCCCATGGAGCCGTCGAACACGACCCCCGGTGGTGGTCCGGTACTCGACGTGGACGGAAGCGTCGAATCCGCGGATGTCCTGGTCAGCAGGGTCGAGGAGCTGATCAAACGCATCGACGCCGCCGGCCCGACCGAGGCCGCCGGCCCGAGCGGACTGGCCGCCGTGGTGGCCCCGGTGCACGGCATGCGGATCCTCCATCGCGAGATGCATCCGCCCGACGTGGTCGAGGGCGGCGCCCGGGGTGGGTCCGGCTCCCTCGTGAAGCGGACCGTCCGGCGGCTGACCAGCTGGTACGTGGAGCCCCGGTTCCAGGTGCAGGAGCAGATCGACGCCCAGGTCGTCGAGTTCGCCTCGGAGGCCTACAACGCCCTGGTGCGGCTCGAGGAGGAGATCGCCGAGCTCCGCCGCCAGAACGTCCGGACCAAGCTCGAGGTGGTGGCCGCCGGGGAGCGGATCCGGCGCCAGGGCCGGGTGGCCGACCAGCTGGCCGAGCTGTCGGGCCGTCTGGAGCAGCTCGTCCGGGACACAGAGGTCGAGGGGGAGGTGCGGGTGCTGCGCGCGGGGACCACCGCGGTGCCCGATCGGCTGGGTGACGGCACCGTCGGCGGCTCCTCGAGCGCGTGATCGGTGACCACGATCACGTGATCGCCGCCGGCACGTGACCCGCTTCGACGCCGTCCACCAGTTCCACGCGGGGACCGCGCCCGGCGACGCCATCACCAACCAGATGCTCGACGTGCAGGCCCACCTGCGCCACCTGGGGTGGCGGTCCGAGATCTTCGCCGAGCACGTCGCCCCCGACCTGGCCGATCGCATCCGTCCCCTCGGCGCCTACCGGGGCGACGCGGCCGAGCTGCTGCTGGCCCACCACTCGCAGGGCTACGTCGGCTTCGACGAGGTGGTGGACCTGCCCAACCCGATCGTCGCCGTGTACCACAACGTCACGCCGGAGCACTTCTTCGAGGACAGCGTGGCCCGAGGATTCAGCCGGATGGGTCGGGAGCAGCTGGGCTACCTGGCCCGACGCGCGCTGTTCGGCGTGGCCGACTCCAACTTCAACCGCGTCGAGATGCTCGCCGCCGGATTCCGCCGGGTAGACGTCCTACCGGTCCGGGTGGACTTCAGCGAGTTCGAGACCGCCGGACTGCTCGGTGGCCGACCGTCGAACGACTGGCTGTTCGTCGGCCGCATCGTGCCCAACAAGTGCCAGCACCTGCTGATCGAGGCCTTCGCCGCCTACAGCCGCACCTTCGACGACCGGGCACGACTGCACCTCGTCGGCGGCACGTCGGACGAGCCCTACCGCCGGGAGCTGTTCGAGACGGCCGTGCGGCTGCATGTGGGGGACCGCGTCCTCTTCCGGGGCAAGGTGTCCGACCGCGACCTGCGGGCCGCGTTCGCCGAGGCCGGGATCTACGTGTCGTTGAGCGACCACGAGGGGTTCGGCGTGCCGCTGCTCGAGGCCATGGCGGCACGGCTACCGGTCGTGGCCTACGGGTCGTCAGCCGTGCCCGAGACGCTCGGGGGCGCGGGCGTCCTGCTCCGCACGCAGGATCCGACCACCGTCGCCGCCACCGTGCACGCTGTGCTCTCGGACCCGGGACTGCGGTCCCGACTCGTGGAGCGCCAGTCGATGCGGATGGCCCAGGTCGGCGCCTTCGACGTGCCCCGGGCCCTGCGGCGCATCCTGGCCCGGGCCGAGGGCGCCGAGCCGCCGCTCGAGGTGCAGGTCCAGGGGCCGTTCGAGACCAGCTACAGCCTGGCCGCCATGAACCGGAAGCTGGCCCTCGCGCTGGACCGGGCACCGGACGTCGAGGTATCGCTCTATCCGACCGAGGGTCCCGGGGACTACGTCCCCGACGACGCCGACCTGGCCCGCCACCCCGAGGTCGTCCCCGCGTACGAGCGGGCCGGCAGCGTCCACTATCCCGACGTGGTCATCCGCCAGATGTGGCCGCCACGGACCATCGACTCCCCCGGGGGGATCACCCTCGAGTACTTCCCGTGGGAGGAGAGCCGTGTCCCGGGCTGGATCGTCGAGGACTTCAACGCCCACCTCGACGGGATCGGGGTGACGTCGACCTTCGTCGCCGGGGCGCTGCGGGATTCGGGGGTGACCGTCCCGATCCGGGTGGTGGGCAACGGCGTGGACGCACCCGATCCGCAGGCCACGATCGACGCTCCGGAGCTGGAGGGGATGGCCGGCTTCACCTTCCTCCACGTCAGCTCGGCCTTCCCGCGCAAGGGGACCGACGTGCTGCTGCGGGCGTACTTCGCCGCCTTCCGCGAGGCCGACGACGTCGTGCTGGTGCTCAAGACCCATCCCAATCCTCACAACGTCGTGGGGGAGCTTCTGGCCGAGATGCGTGCCGGCCACGCCGACCCCCCCGACGTGCGCTGGATCGACCGGGACCTCGACGACACCGAGCTGGCCGGCCTCTTCGGCCTCGCCGACTGCTACGTGCACCCGGCCCGGGGCGAGGGGTTCGGCCTGCCCGTCGCCGAGGCGATGCTGGCCGGCGTGCCGGTCATCAGCGTGGCGTGGTCCGGCCTGGCCGACTTCGTGTCCGACGACACGGCAGTGACCATCCCTTACACACTCGTCGCCGCCCACAGCCACCTCACCGAGGCGGGCTCGCGGTGGGCGGAGCCCGACGAGGGCGTGCTGGCCGCGGAGCTGGCCCGCATGGCCGCGACTCCCAACGCGCCCGAGATCCGGGAGCGGGTCGACCGGGCGCGCCGACTCATCGCCTCGACCTACTCCTGGGAGGCGGCGGCTCTCCGGTGGCGTGGGCTCATCGCCGAGGTGGAGGACGAGCTCGGGTGCCGACGGGTGGCCATGGTGACCTCGTGGAACTCGCGCTGCGGCATCGCCGAGAACAGCCGGTACCTCGTCGAGCACACGAGGGGCGAGGTGGCCTTCGACATCTTCGCCGACGTCGACGTCGAGGTCATCGACCCGTCGGCCGAACGCGGCGTGGTGCGGACCTGGAAGGACCGCTGGACGCCGGAGCTGGGTGATCTGGAGGACGCCCTGCTGGTCAGCGAGGCGGACGTGCTCCACGTGCAGTTCAACTTCGGGTTCTTCGAGTTCGGCCACCTGGCCGAGCTCCTCGACCGTCAGCTCGACCGCCGCGGCGTTGTGCTCACCATGCACCGCACGCTGGACTACGACGACCGCGGCAACCTTCTCACCCTGCGCCAGATCCGGGACACGCTGCGCCGGGTGGATCAGCTCATCGTCCACCAGGAGTCGGACGCGCGCTACCTCGCCGACATGGGGATCGAGGACAACGTCACGCTGGTCCCGATCGGCAGCGCGCCGACCCCCGCACTGACGCCGGAGGAGGTCCGGGCCGAGCTCGGCCTCGGTGAGCGTCCCGTGGTCGGGACGTTCGGCTTCCTGCTGCCCCACAAGGGCACCCTGGAGCTCGTGGAGGCGGTCGACCGCCTGCGGGCGACCCATCCCGACGTCCTGCTCCTCGCCCTGTGCGCGCGCTACCCGAACGTCGAGTCCGAGCAGTACGAGGCCATGATCCGCGCCGAGGTGACCGCCCGCGGCATGGAGCGGAACGTCCTGTTGCTCACCGACTACCTGTCCGACGACGCGGCGCGGGTCCTGCTGCGCGGCAGCGACGTGATCGTGCTGCCCTACCGCGACACGGGCGAGTCCTCGAGCGCCGCCCTCCGGTTCGTGCTGCCGCTCGGCCGGGCCATCGCCGTCACCGACCAGCCGCTGTTCGACGATGCCCGTGACGCGGTGTACGTGATGGAGGCCAACGACGTGGACGGGATCGCCCGCTCGGTGGGCCGGGTCCTCGACGACGCACCGCTCCGGCGCGAGCTGGCGGCCCGGGCCGAGCAGCGGTCACTGGCGTTCCGCTGGGAGCGCGTGGTCGCCGAGCACCGTCGGATCTATGCCGAGGCGCGCCGGGCCGCCCGGTCGCGACTGGCCCGAGTCGGCTGACCCCGTGCCGTCGGGTTCTTCGGTGTGCCTGGGGGAGCGTCGATGCCGTACCATGCGGCTTGTGGAAGACCTCCGCTCCCGGTCCGCCGACTCCTTGCTACCGCCCGCCCCCGGGTCGGCGTCATGACGCCGAGCCTGCGGTCCCAACAGGTGCGCTCGCTCGAGCTCCCGGGCCGACGCATCCGGCTGGCCACGCTGGTGGAGGCGGACTACCCGGCGTGGCTCGAGGTGCGCAACCGCTGCCGCGACTGGCTGGTCCCGTGGGAGCCCCGGTCGAAGGGGTCGCCGCTGCCGGCCGAGGACCACGGGAGCTTCGTCGCCCGGTGTGCGATGCGCGAGCGCGAGCGGCAGCTGGGGTCGGGATTCGGCTTCGGCATCTTCTACGAGGGTCGCTTCGTGGGGGAGGTGACGCTTTCGTCGATCCTGCGCGGACCGTTCCAGAACGGCTCCATCGGGTACTGGGTCGACAAGGACCTCGCCGGTCTCGGGCTCGTGCCCGAAGCCGTGGTGGTGGTGCTGCGGTTCGCGTTCGAGACCCTGCGACTGCACCGCATCGAGGTGGCCATCATCCCCCGCAACAACGCCAGCCGACGTGTGGCCGAGAAGCTCGACCTCCGCAACGAGGGGATCGCCCTCGGGTTCCTCGAGATCAACGGGCAGTGGGAGGACCACGTCCGCTACGCCATGACCTCCGAGGAGTGGGCCGTCCGGGGCGCCGAGCTCCGGACCGGCTGGACCGACTGACGGGGCGGTCGTCGGGTACAGCGGTCACGGTCCCCGGGGCCAGCGCGACACGCGTCGGCCGACACCGGGTCGTCGCCACCGGGCCCCCGCGACCGGAACCCCGCAAGCGAGCCCTATGACCGGGCCCCACGACCGGACGCGCAACGGTAGGTGCGGAAGGGTCCTTGCCCAGTGGCCGCCGACGGCTCATGATCCGAGGTGGCTCCTCCCGCGCCCGTGGTCGGGACGGGTGGGTGCTGTGGCCAACATCGGTCGGTCGGCGGGAGGTTGCCAGATGGGTGCAGCGAGTCGGGTGAGGGCGGGTCACCTCGTGGCCGCGTCGGGACTGATGTGCGTGGGACTGGTGGCGCTGTCACCCCATCCGGCGCGACGGGTCGGCACGACGTGCTCCGGCGGACCTGTTCCGCCTCGTCGCGCGGCGTGCGGACACGCGGGCTCCGAACGATCGGCTCGCACGGCATCGCGCCGCTGACGAGCTTCGTCGGCACGACCTACGCCACCGATGCGGACGGCAACACGGTGCAGGTCAACACACCCCCGATCACCAACCTGACGGCGTTCGGCAACACCACGATGGACGGGAACGCACTGACGGCCGCCATCCAGGGCGATTGGGCAGGGGAGCTCGCGGGCGCGTCGCACCGGATCGGGATCGTGACCCCGGGCAACGCCCCGCTGACGGCGGGCGGCGTCTACTCGACGGACACCGGTTCGACGTTCTGGGTCTACTACCCGGTCACCGCGACCTACGTCGCCAGTTGCTCCCCGGGGCTGGACCCGAATTCGCCCGGCGCCATGGAGGTCGACCACGCCCAGTACTCCGGTGGGGTGCCCACGGTGCTCGCCGTCCAATTCGACCTCGTGTGCGACTTCGGGGCCACCGGGTCGACGGAGTTCGTCGGCACCGCGGCCATCAACATCACCCCGACCACGCCCGGACAGGGGTACTACCTGTTCGACAGCTACGGCGGCCTGAGTGGCTTCGGCAACGACTCCTACCTCAACTACCTGGGCGACCTCACCCAGGTGAACCTGCAGGCGCCGGTGGTGGCGATGGCGACCACGCCGAGCGGTGCGGGGGACTGGATGACGGCCGGGGACGGCGAGGTGTTCTCCTTCGGCGACGCACAGTTCTACGGCTCGACGGGGAACCTCACCCTCAGCAAACCCATCGTGGGCATGGCGGCGACGCACGACGGAAAGGGCTACTGGCTGGTGGCGTCCGACGGCGGGGTCTTCTCCTTCGGCGACGCCGCGTTCTACGGCTCGACGGGGAACCTCACCCTCCACCAGCCCGTGGTGGGCATGGCGGCCACCTCGGACAGCAAGGGCTACTGGTTCGCGGCGGCCGACGGGGGCGTCTTCTCCTACGGGGACGCCCGGTTCTTCGGGTCCACCGGCGCCATCCAGCTGGCCGAGCCGGTGGTGGGCATGACGGCCGCGGCCGACGACGACGTCGGCGGGTCACCGTCCGGTCGCCGTCGGCGACGTGACCACCCATTCGGACCG
>CAZULR010000011.1:0-7329 GCA_964621235.1 uncultured Acidimicrobiaceae bacterium | reverse complement strand
CGTCGGCGGGTCACCGTCCGGTCGCCGTCGGCGACGTGACCACCCATTCGGACCGGGGAACCCTAGAATTCACTTGTCCCGCAGCGGGGCGCGTCCGTATCGTTGGGGCGTCCGTTGAACACGGCAGAGCGACGTGGAGCGATGACCACTACCGAGGTCCGTGCGGACGGGAACGCCCTCGTCGTCGTCGACGACAGACCGAGCCGACGACGGCGCCCCGGTCGGGTCGCGTCGATCGTCCTCCTCGTGGTGGTCCTGGCCACGGCGCTCGGGTACCTGGTGGGCAACGAGGTCCAGGCCGATACCCAGTTCGACCAGGCCCACCACAGCCTCGACGTCACCCAGGTGCGCATCCGGGGCGTCGAGGCGGACCTCACCACCGTCCAGCGCCAGCTGAGCGGCCTGCGGGGCCAGGTGACCCAGGACTCGGCGACCCTGGCCGCCGACACGGCCACGCTGAACGACGTCAAGGCGGCGCTGGCCAACTCCCAGGCCAACGTGTCCCGCCAGAACTCGGCGATCGGGAGTCTCGACACGTGCCTCGCCGGGGTCGAGCAGGCCCTGAACGCCCTCTCGCTCGGCGACCAGAAGCACGGGCTCGCCGCCCTCGACGCCGTGGCGTCGAGCTGTCGGGCCGCGGAGTCCGCCGATGCGTGACCACCGTTGGAACCGGGTGCTCGTGGGCGCCACCTGTGCGGTCGTGGCCGCCGTGCTGGTGTTCACCCTGGCGACCGACCTGCAGGCGCACGCCCGGAACCGGACCGAGCATGCCGACCTGACCGCGGCGCGGGGCGCGCTCGCGACCCAGCGCACCGACCTGGCGGTCACCCGGTACGTGACGGCGGTCACGACCAGCCACCGCAACACCCTGCAGGCCTCCGTCGCCGCCACGCTGGTACAGATCGCCTCGACCCAGGGCACCCTCCACGGGGCCGACGTCCTCGGCTACCTGCAGGCGGTCGACATCGGGACACTCCACAGCTGCCTCGGCGGAGTGCAGCAGTCGCTCCAGCAGATCGGGGCCGGCAACGACAACGGTGCGGCGCAGGCGCTCTCCGCGGTGGCCGGTCCCTGCTCGACCATCGACGGCGGGTCGGGTGACGGGCTGGTCTATCCCTTCGACTTCCCGGATCCGGACGTGCTCCTCGTCGGGTCGACCTACTACGCCTACGCCACCAACTCGGTGGCCGGCAACATCCAGATCATCTCGTCGACCGACCTCACCCACTGGACGGCGGTGGGGGATGCACTGCCCAGCCTGCCGACCTGGGCGACCCCCGACGAGACCTGGGCGCCCGCCGTCGTACAGATCGGCTCCACCTTCGTCATGTACTACGCCGTGCGGGTGGCCGGCCCGGGCGGCGGCGGCGCGGAGTGCCTCTCGGTGGCGACCGCCACCCAGCCCCAGGGCCCCTACGCGGACACGTCCACCGGCCCGGTCGAGTGCCAGCCGACGCTGGGGGGCTCGATCGACCCCTCGGTCTACGTCGACCCGACCGGCACGCCCTACCTGTTCTGGAAGTCGAACGGCGGCGGGGGCGCCTCGGCGATCTGGTCCGAGCAACTCGACTCCGCGGGGACGGCGTTCGCCCCGGCAACGCAACCCGTCCAGCTGCTGGTACCGGACCAGTCCTGGGAGGGCGGCGTCATCGAGGCGCCCGACTTCGTGTCGGTCGGCGGCCGCTACTACCTCTTCTACTCGGGCAATTCCTGGAAGACGGCGGACTACGCCGTGGGCGTGGCGACATGCACCGGACCGTTGGGTCCGTGCGCCAAGGCGCCGGGTCCGATCCTGGCCAGCGACGCCGGCATGAAGGGGCCGGGCGGGGAGTCGGTCTTCGCGGACACGTCGGGCACGCTGTGGATCGCCTTCCACGCCTGGGTGCCGGGGGCCATCGGTTATCCCAACAGCCGGTCGCTCTACCTCCGGCGGCTGTCGACGGCAGGTGCCGTCCCGACCGTCGGCTCCGGCGCCTAGCGCGGCGCCTGGGGCGGGACCGGGCGGACGAGCTCGGCCGGGCCGGGTGTCAGGTGTCGACGCCGCGCACCACGGCCGGCGAGTGGCGGAAGAACTGCTCCACGTCCTGCTCGTAGCGGTACTCCTCGCCCGCGCCGCCCGTGGCCCGTCGCAGGTTGTTGGCCCGGGCGAAGCTGCGGACGGTGCCGGCACTGGAGTAGCGGTACTCGAAGCCGGCTTCGCGGAGCTTGGTGGTGTCCACGCCGCGTCCGAAGCGGGCGAGGGTCTCGAGCTCGGCCGGGAACTGGATGGCGCCGATGCGCTCGAGGGGCGCGGCGAACAGCCGGGGCCGGACGGGCGGAAGCGGCAGGAGGTGGGCGCCGCCGATGGAGGCGACCTCGCTCCACGGGAGCTTGCCCTCGCCGGCCACGTTGAAGACGCCCGGCAGGCGGTTGGCCGTGACGAACTCGAGGGCCCGGACCACGTCGTCCTCCTCGACGAACTGGACCAGCGGATCGAACCCGGCGATGCACGGCAGGCGGCGTCGCCGCAGGTTGTGGCTGATGGGGGTGATGATGTCCGTGCCGAGGACGTTGGCGAAGCGCAGCACCGTGACCGCCAGGTGGGGGTTGTCCTCGGTGAAGTCCCGGACGAGCGACTCGACCTCGAGCAGGGAGCGCTCGAGCCGGGTGCGGACGGGCCCGGTGCGGGTGTCCTCCTCGCGGAACCACGTCGGGTCCTGCTCGGCGGCGCCGTAGACGTGGGTGGACGACTTCACGATGACCTTGCGGACCGACGCACCCGCCGCACCCGCCGCGGCCAGCAGGTTGAGGGTGCCGATCACGTTGATCTCGTGGAGCACGCGGCTGGATACGGCCGTCGAGTTGGTCTCGAGGAAGGTGTGGACGATGGTGTCGACCTGGGTCGCACGGACGATCCTGCTCAGGATCGAGTACTTCTGGTCCGAGCGCACGAACTCGGTGCGCTCGAGCGGGACCTTCGGCTCCTTGGTCCCCAGCCCGAGGATCATCTCGACGTCCGGCTTGGCTTCCAATGCCTGGGCCATGCGCCCGCCCCAGAAGGTGTCGAGGCCGGTGATGAGTACGCGTCGACCCATCGGATCAGCCGAGCCAGACGCTGCGCCGTTCGCGCAGCATGTCGTGGAGGGCGTCCTGCATCGCGGCCCGGATCCGCTCGGCCTCGTCCATCACCCGGCTCCGCGAGTAGCGCTCGAGCCCCGGCTCCACGTCGAACGTGACCGGGTCGAGGACGCGCAGCTTGAACTTGGCCGGGAGGTAGGTGACGTAGCCCAGGGGCCCGAGCAGGAGCGAGTTCACGGTGACCGGGAAGTACGGGAGGTTGAGGGCCTTGGCCACCCGGGGGAGCCGGAACAGGATGGGCATCGACTCCTCGGCCCCGACCACGGCGATCGGGACCACCGGGACCCCGGCGCGCATGGCGATCTCCACGAAGCCGCCCCGTCCGAACCGGCGGAGCCGGTAGCGGTCGGCGTACGTCTTGGAGGTGGCCTTCGTCCCCTCCGGGAAGACCATGGCCAGCTGCTGCTGGTCGTGGAGGAGCCGGAAGGCGTTGTCGGGGTGGGCGGGCACGCCGCCGGTGCGCGACCACAGGGTCCCGACCACCGGGACGGTCCGGAAGAAGTAGTCGGCGAGCCCGTAGACCGGGCGCCCGAGCTCGGTCTCGATGCCGTGCATGATGGCCGGCGCGTCCGAGGGGATGGCGCCGGCGTGGTTGGCGACGATGAGCGCGCCGCCCACCGACGGGATCTTCTCCAGGCCCTCCCACTCGACCCGGAACCAGTACTTGTAGATCGGGTCGTACAGCCGCCGCACGAGCGTCCGCATGTGCTCCGACCGGCCCCACTCGTCGACGTCCGAGCGGCGGTCGTCGTCCACCTCGGGGAGGTCGACGACGGGACGGCGGGCCGCCACGGGGAGGTAGGACACGGTGGCGCCGGTCAGCTCGGGCGTCACCCGGGCCTCCGCGGTGTCGGCCATGGCGGTGTCGGCCGAGGCGGTGGCGTCGGCGTGCTCCACGATGGCCTCGATGAGGTCGGCGTCGTCCGGGTGCCCCGCCGGTGGCGCCGTGCCCGTGTCACCCTGATCCGCACTCACGCGGTGAAGCGTACCCCGGCGCTGTGGGCCAGGATCCCTAGGCCGGTGGGTCCGACGGCACGCCGGCCGACAGGCGTCCGCCGAGGGGCCCGAGCGCCACCAGGTCCTCGAGCCGGAGGTCCCGACGGGTCACGGTGACGCCCTCCAGGCCGTCGCGCAGTGCGGCGTGGGCCCGGTGGACCAGGACCGGGTCCACCATGGCGAGGAGGACGGTGACCCCGGACGCGTCCCGCACCAGGGGGACCGGCGCCCCGTCCAGCACCGGGGCGAGGTGGGCGGTCACCCGGCGGGTGAGGCCGTCGAGCCCGTCCGGACCGACGGACCGGCCGGGCCGGACGGCGACGGAGGGCAGGGGCGGCCCACCCAGCTGTCCCCGCCGCGACCGCAGGACGTCGGACAGCATGGTCCAGGAGTCATGCAGCGGGTGGACGGTGCTCCCTTCCACGTGCATCCAGTGCACGGGCACCTCGGTGATCCCGAGCCCGAGACGGCGGGCCCGGGCGAGGATCTCGACGTCGAACGCGAACCGGTCGATGCGCACCAGGTGGAACAGCAGCCGGGCGGCGGGGGTCCGGAAGGCTTTGAACCCGCACTGGGTGTCCTTCAGCCCGAGACCGGTGCCGGCGGTGACCAGTCCGTTGAAGAGCCGTCCCATCAGGCTGCGGACGACATAGGTCGTCTCGACCATGGAGTCGCGCAGTGCCCGGCAGCCGATGGCCAGGTCGTCGTGCGCCAGGCCGTCGAGCAGCAGAGGGACGGCGAGCGGGTCGATGGCCATGTCGGCGTCCATATACGCCGTGTACTCGGACCGCGCCGCGGCGACACCCGCCCGCACGGCGGCTCCCTTGCCCCGGTTGCGCGGCAGGCGGATGAGCCGGTGATGGGGAAGGGCGGCCAGCAGCTTGTCGGCCACGGCCGAGGTCTCGTCGGTGCTGCCGTCGTCCACCACCAGGACCTCGGTCCGGTCGAGGTCGACCGCTCCGGCGGCCACGGCGGCGTCCAGTCGTCGCATGCCTGCGGTGAGTCGGTGGGCCTCGTCGAAGGCGGGAACGACGATGGTGAGCTCGAGGGTCATGGCCCGCTCAGTCTGCCGTCCCGAGGGCCACGACGTGACGCGGCGGGCCCGGTGTCGGTCGACGACCGCTCAGGGGCGGGCCGCACCGACCAGGCCGTAGTACCAGATGGGGTCGAAGGTGACCACGGTGCCGGTGTGGGCGGCCTGGATGATGGTGCCCGACCCGTAGGCCGTGGGCTGGCCGTCGAGGACGGGCCCCACGTACATGACCACGTGGTCGATTCCCGACCCGTCGAGGTCGTAGAAGAGCAGGTCGCCCGGCTGGAGCGCGTTGAGGCTGACGTGGGGGGACCCGGAGTACTGCAGGGCGGCCGAATGGGGGAGGGAGACGCCGGCCGCCGCCCACGCCAGCATGGTCAACCCCGAGCAGTCGAGGCCGGAGGAGCTGGCGCCGCCCCACACGTAGGGCACGCCGAGATAGTGCATCGCGGCGTGCACGGCGGCGAGCCCGGCGGCGTTGTGGCCCGAACCGGTCACCGTGGTCCCGCCGCCCGCCTGGTTGGCCGACTGGTTGGCACTGGTGGCGGCGGCGCTGCCGCCGCTGACGGTGCTGGCGACCTGGGCGGCCTGGGAGGCCTGTGCGGCCGCCGCCTGCCGGTCGGCGGAGGTCGTGGCGCTGGCCGCGCTGGCCGCCGCGGCGGCGGCCTGCTGCGCGGCCTGCTGGGCGATCTCCTGGGCGATCGTGCCCTTCACCTGGGCGAGGGTGGCCTGGGACAGCGCGGCGGCGGCGGACGCCTGCTGCGCGGCGTGGTCGGCGGCGGCGGTCTGGGCCTGCTGGCTCTGCTCCTCGGCCTGCAGCTTGGCCTGGGTGGCGGACAGGGCCCGCTGGCCCGACTGCACGGTCGCCACCTCCTGGGAGAGGTCGCCGAGGCCGAGGTGCTCGTAGAGGCTCCGGGTCTGGGCGCTGCCGCTCGGCGCGGCGAACAGGTGGGCGACCGCCTCGGAGGCGGTGCCGTCCACGTAGGACTGGATGACGTCGTTGCGGAGCACGGCCCGGGCCGCGTCGAGCTTGGCCCGCTCGGTAGCCAGCGATGCGGAGGTCGCCGCCAGCGCCGACTTGGTGGCGTCCACGACGACGATCGACCGGTCGTAGGCCTCGGTGGCCTGGTCGAGTGCGGTCTGCTGCTGGGCGATCTGGGCCTCGATGGCTGCGACCTTGGCCTCGCCGGAACTGATCTGCCCCTGGGTGGGCGACGTCGTCGTGGTGGTGGAACCGGCCGCCACGTGGGTCGTGGTCGTCGACCCCGAGGACCCGGCCGCACCCGCGCTGGCGGCAGTGGCGACCAGGCCGACGGACAGCGCGGTGGCCAGTGTGGCGACCAGGGTGGCGGCGGTTACCCAGCCCGGCCGGCCGGGCTGACCGGCGCGCCATGGCGCAGCCCTGCCCGGTCGTCGTCCGGTCGTCATCGTGGCCACCCCGGCACGGTACTGCCCGCGCGGTGGCCAGACAATGGCGGGATGCCCAAAAAAAGCCAGGTCAGCCGCAGTGTCGGCCCAGCTGAACGTCGGATGAACGGAGCGTGTCGCACAGGTGTCATCGGTCCTCGGCATCGTGCTGTCCGGCCCAGGCACGCAGCTCGGGCCTACCGGTGGGTAAGTTGCTCTCCATATCGGCAGATCCGGCTGCCAACTGGAGGTCGTCGTCGTGCACGGAGTGGTGGAGGTCCGGGGCGGTCGGGTGCGAGGCGTGGAGCGGGACGGCATCTGGTCCTTCTCCGGTGTCCCGTATGCCGCCTCCCCCGCCGGCGAGCGCCGGTGGAGGCCCCCCGCACCCCCGGTGCCGTGGGCCGGCATCCGTGACTGCGACCGGTTCGGCCCGGTGGCGCCGCAGGCCATGGGCTTCATGGACCAGGCCCTGAGCGGGGGAGGGGAGCCCCCCGAGTCCGACGAGGACTGCCTCAACCTCAATGTGTGGACGCCGGGGCTCGACGGTGTCCGACGGCCGGTGATGGTGTGGGTGCACGGTGGCTCGTTCATGACGGGGACCGGGTCCTCGGGCCTCTACCGGGGCGGCCAGCTGGCCCGCACCGAGGACGTCGTCGTCGTCACCATCAACTACCGACTCGGCCTGTTGGGCTTCCTCGCCCATCCGGCGTTGGACGAGCCGGGGCAGACCTGGCTCGACGGCCGGGAGTGGACCGGCTCCGGCAACTGGGGCCTGG
>CAZULR010000010.1:9697-24911 GCA_964621235.1 uncultured Acidimicrobiaceae bacterium | reverse complement strand
TTCAGGTGCAGGGCCCCCGCCGACCCGTGGAAAGCGGCGTCGCCGAAGGCGAAGACCCCACCGTCGGAGGCCACCAGCCAGTAGCCCTTGCCGTCGGTGGTGGCGGCCATGCCGACGATGGGCGCGTTCAGGTGCAGGGCCCCCGCCGACCCGTACGAGGGGTCAGCTCCGAGCGCCGTCACCTGGCCTGCCGACGTCACCAGGCGGTAGCCGGTGTCACCTGATCCGGGCGTCCTCGGCGCCGGGCCCGACGGTCCCGAGGTCGTCGTGGTCGACGGTGCCGTGGTCGTCGTGGCTGGAGCCGTGGTCGTCGTGGTCGGCGGCGTAACCGGGCTGCCGCCGACCATCAGGCTGTGGATCAGCCCGTTCGGACCGCCGTATTGGGCGCCGTAGCGCTGCAGCTCCGGGGTCACATAAGTGCCCTCGGTGATCTCGTTCCAAGAGATGAGCAGCCAGCCATCGGGGTTGGCGCTCGAATTACCGTTGTAGAGGGCCTTCAGCGTGGCCCCGTTGTCACGCGGTACGCAGGTCGTGCTGCCGTCGAGCTGTCGATCGAACCCGGGGGCGAGGGGGGCGAAGTAGGCCTTTCCTTCGGCGTGAAGCGTGGAGGACAGGCCGGCCAGCTGCTGGAAGCTCTGGGGGTTGCCCCACGGGTCCTGGCTCGACCAGTAGGGGCTGTCGGCGTCGAAGTAGGGGGCGACCGAGCTGTTCCAGGAGTTCCACTGGTAGCCGCCGACCAGGTACCAGGACGGGCGGAACGCCGTGCTCACGGCGGCGATGACGGACAGCGGGTACTTGTAGGAACCGACCCAGATCAGGGTGGGCTTGCCGCCGTTGCTGCGGTCGAACGCGGGATCGGTCCCGTATTGGCTAGTGACGTAGTCGAGGTCGGCGGTGAGCGCGCTCTGGCTCTCGATCGTGGCCGAAACCTGGAAGGACAGCCAGAGATGGAAGTTCTGGCCTGCGGCCTGGGCCTGGTCCACAGCGTGGACCAGCAGGTCGAGGCGGGTGTTCTCCGCGCTTGAGGCCGGAGTCTGCCCGGGGGTCCCGGTCCCGACCCAGTCCACGGCGAAGCCCGTCAGACCGGCGGCGATGGCGCTCTGGACGTCGTAGTTGATCTGCGCCGGGTCGTCCTGCGAGAACAGTGCCGCAGGCGTGTCGGTCTCGACGTTGCCGCTGTAGAGGCTCGTCGGATTGCACCCGGACGAGTCCAAGGTGGCCGGCAGCGGCAGGGGCGACTGGCTGTACGGGAAGTTGGATCCGAGCGACGACTGCCAGTGGCTCGTGCTCCACCACAGGTAGTAGTAGGCGTACATCCCGTGCGGGGTGCTGTCCGCCGGCGGCGCGGCCGGGCCCGATGGAGCCACCCGGATCCCTGTCGACACGCCGGTTGCCCGGGACGCTCCGAACATCGTGGCTGCCACGAGTAGAAGGATCACGAATGTGAGCTTGGTCTTCGCCAAGCCAGGGCCTGTACGTCGCATGCAGCTCCTCCGGACAGGGGTCGGCCTCGGTGCCAGACTCCTGAGGTCGAGGAATTGCATCGGCACGCATCAGCCAGCCCTTGAGTGACGCCGCGTCGTCCGAGGTCGGGAAGGCAATTGGACGGCCCGGGTCCGGAGGTCGCAGCCGCTCCGTCTACCGCTGTCCGTTCCCGGGCCGCTCGTCGATCGGGGTCCGCCCGATCCACACGGGATACCTGGCCGCGGCCAGCATGGCCACGTCACCACTGCTGTTGCCGTAGGCGTACTCGAGCCGGCAGGGACGCCCGAGGTGCTGCGAGAGCAGGTCGACCTTGGCCTCACCTCGGACGTTCACGCCGTCGAAGTGCCCGGTCAGCCGACGGGTGGCCGGATCCACCTCCCAGCGCGTGGCGAGCACCTCGTCGACCCCCAGGGTCTCGACCACGGGGGCCACGTAGTGCCTGAACGACGCGCTCACGACGATTACGCGGTGGCCCGCCTCCTGGTGCCACCGCAGGCGGGCGACGACGTCCGGCTTGAACATCGACCCGACGACGGTCCGCGCCGTCGCCGAGGCCGCAGCCTCGGCCGCTTCCTCGTGCAGTCCGCCGAGGATGTCGGAGAAGACGGCCTCCTTGGCCCGGTTCCTGGCCTGGTCCCCCTGGTAGGCGCGGAGCACCGACGGAAGGTGCCTGGCGAAGGCGGCGGCCACGACCGAGGGTCGGCCCACCTGCCCGAGGAAGACCCGCAGGGTGTCCCGGCGGGTCAAAGTCCCGTCGAAGTCGAATGCGACGACGGGGCGTCGGTCGGTGTCGTCGGGAACGGGGTCAGGGCGCACAGTGCTCCGAACGATGGGCTTCTGGAGGCACCCGAGGTCGTGGGTGTGTCCACCCATTAGTGCCGGAGGAGGAGCCTACCGTCGCCGATACTCTCCCACTGCCCATCGAACTGTCACGAAGGAAACACCGAGAAATTACCTGCATGACAACAGTTTCTTCATCCTCGCGGCTACCGTTGTTCAGGTGCTCCACTTCATGAAGCGGGTAACCTGTCATTTGACTTCGCATGACTGGTGGGCGCTGGCATATCCACCGGCGCGGCGCTGGGAATGCCATCGCTGCGGCCAGATCGTCGAGGACGCTCCCACCCCGGTGGCGGATCGACGGCGCTTCCCCCGGGACCCCAGCCGGAAGGCGACCGGCTCGGACCAGATCTGACCCTCGGGCCCGATGCACCCCAGGTCACCGGGCGTCGGCCGTGCCGCCGGGTGGAGGTCCCCGACCACACGTGACCATCTGACGCCGACCCTCCGGGTCGTCGGCCGATCCCGCTGACCGGACGACCCCTCGAGGGTCGGCGAAGACGGACTCCCCGCCGCTGAGCGGCACGACCTCGCCGTTCCGGTCAATCCGGGGATCCGCCCGTTCGTCGGCCCTGTCGGACCGGTGGGCCGAGCGGGTCGGTGCGCCGTCCCCGGTGCCGTGGCCCCTCCGGCCGGACGCAGGGGCCGGGGCCTTCTTCCGGGCGACCACGGAACCACGCCGCCGGTGCCTCCAATGGGCACTCTTTGTAGTGGCGGCATTACTCTCCGACAGAATCCAAGAACCAGCCGGTCCATTTGCCATTCGGACTTGTTCGCATTGGACATTCCCGGTACTTTGATCGCACTGGAGGAAGGGGCTCTTCAGTTGGCGTGGCTTCCACCGACCGGTTCGGCAGGGGGAAACCGGCGAACAGGGGTTCCGAGTCGGAGGAGGCGGTGTCGACAAGCGTGGAGAACAGGCTCTTTCCGCTCTCGGCATCGGCAGTGCCGGCCCTTTTGTTTGGGGGTCGTCGGTGGCTCATGTCGACGACAGTTCGTCGGTATCAGCCGGGCACGCGCCGATTCATTACTGCAAAGGCGGATGAGTTATGAAGGAGAATAGTGACAATGGTCTGCAGCGGAGCATGCCAAAACTAGCGATCAGTGTTCTCGTTCCGACGCGAAATGAGCGTGACAACATCGCTCCGCTCGTGGCCCGCCTCGAGACTGTGCTTCCGCTAGGTGCGGCCCAGGTCATTTTCGTTGACGACAGCAGTGACGATACCCCTGACGTGATCAAGTCGGTGGCGAGCGCCTCGCGCCTTCCGGTCGAGGTCATTCACCGGACAGCCGGTGAGCGCTCGGGCGGCCTTGGCGGTGCCGTGGTGACCGGCATGCGTGCCGCAGTCGGTGAGGTGATCGTGGTCATGGACGGCGATCTGCAGCATCCTCCGGAGACGATCCCCGATCTCGTGCTGCCGATCGAGCAGGGCGTCGCCGACCTGGTGGTGGCCAGCCGCTACCGCGACGAGGGGGACGGGAGTGGACTGGCCAATCTGGCCCGGGTCGGCGTGTCCCGGTCCGCGACAACGCTGACCAAGCTCGCATTCCCGCGACAGCTCGCGGACGTGACCGACCCCATGAGCGGGTTCTTCGCCGTCCGGACGGACGCGATCGACATCGACGCGCTCAAGCCGACCGGATTCAAGATCCTGTTGGAGACCCTGGCGCGGTGCCGGCTGACGGTGGCCGAGGTCGGATTCACCTTCTCGGAGCGGAACGCCGGCGACAGCAAGGCCAGCGTGAGTGAGGGCCTGCGCTTCGCCTACCACCTGAGCTGTCTGCGGGTGGGCACGCTGGGCACGCCGAAGGCGCGCCGGGCGGTCGGCTTCGGAGCGGTGGGTGCCACCGGCCTGGTGGTCAACGCCATCGCATTCTGGATGTTGGTGCAGCTCGGACACCTGCCGTACCTGTGGGGGGCCGTCCTCGCCACCCAGATCTCGACCACGTGGAACTTCGCCGGCATGGAGCTCTTCGTGTTCCGGGGTCGCGAGTCCGGGCGGTTGTGGCGGCGCTACATCCGGTTCAGCATCCTCAACAACTCGGTCATGCTGGCCCGTCTCCCATTCCTCGCGATGCTCGTGGAGTGGCTCCACGTACCCGAGGTCCTGGCCAACGTCATCACCCTGTTGGCCGTCTTCTTGGTTCGGTTCGGCATCAGCGACAAGTTCATCTACAAAGGAGAAAGCGATATGGCGAGCAGCAAGGGCACCACGACGAGGATGGGTCCGATCGAACTGTCGATCCAGGACCAGGGCTCAGCCAGCAGGAGCTCGGCCAGGCGGGCCGCCGAGATCTATCGCCATTTCTACGACATCCACGGGATCGTCACCATCGGCAGTGACGTCGCACTCCCCGAGTTGGGCTACTTCGAGCAGGCCGAGGGAGCCCGCGACGGTGTCGTCCCGGACATCTCCGTGCGTATCGGGGCGCTCCCCGGCCTCCGCCGACGGGCGCGGCTCCTCCAGTCGCTTGACCGGAGGACGGTCCGATGGGAGGAGCACCTCGGACGCCTGTCCGCCAACTTCGGCATCCACTTCGGCGACCAGATCCAGGTCACCACGTCCAAGGCGCTGGCCCGGAGCCCGCACGTGCTCTACACCAACGTGATCGAGGCATTGCTGCGGTTCATCTTCGTGGACCGTGGCTACATGCTGCTTCACTCGGCGTGCATGGACATCAACGGTAAGGGCCTGATGCTCTCGGCCCGGACCGACACCGGAAAGACCGGGACCGTGCTCAAGCTCCTCCGCCTGAGCGAGGGCAAGTTCCTGTCCGATGACATGACCATCATCGACCGGTCGGGTGTGGCCCGGTCCTTCCCGAAGCCACTCACGATCAGCCAGCACACGTTGCGTGCGGTGGACGCCGGCGACCTGAGCCGGTCCGAATGGCTGTGGCTGCGGGTGCAGAGCCGCCTCCACTCCAAGGAGGGCCGCGGCTTCGCCCTCAAGATGGCCGACATGAATCTGCCGATCATGACGATCAACAGCTGGGTGCAGCGGATCATCCCGCCGCCGAAGTACTTCGTCCAGCGGCTCGTGCCCTGTCAGCTCGGAGCGGTCACAACGGTCAGCGACATCTACATCATCGAGCGGGGCGTGCCCCATCGGAGCACGGTCAACCAGTCGCAGGCCGTCGTCGAGCTGCTCGAGAACACCGAGGACGCCTACGGGTTCCCGCCCTACCGCTATCTGGCCCCGGTGTTCTCCGTGGGCGGCGCCAGCTACGACGAGCTTCGCCAGCGTGAGCGCCTCATCCTCATCAGCGCCGTGGAGAGCATCCAGATCACCCGCCTGGGCTCGGACAACTTCACGTGGGCACAGGACATCACCGAGGCGATGACGACGGAGGCTGCTGCCACCGCCGCCACCGACGAGGCCGCACTCGGCAACCTGCTCACCGAGCAGGAGGACGTGTTCCAGGTGGAGAACGACTGACGACGCGACGGTCAGCCTCTCGGCGAGACTGATCACCGGCTTCATCCCGGCACACACCTGGGAGGTCGCACGGACACAGGTATTCGGAAGATGGGGCGCCAGTGACGCTCGTTGAAGACGGGCAGCTAGAGGAACACGTCAACGACTCAGAGGCGGGTGACACGCGGACCGAGGCCGGGGTCGGGCCGGTGAGTTGGACGCTACGCCTGACCCCTCGGGTCTGGCTCGTGGTGACCCTGGTGGTCGCCCTGGCCGTCCGTCTCGTGAATCTGAATGCCGTCGGATTCAACAGCGATGAAGCGGTGTATTCCGGCCAGGCGGCGTCCCTGGCCGGGAACCCGCTCTTCACATCCCAGTTCCCGGTCTTCCGGGCCCACCCGCTCCTCCTGCCGGTCCTGATGTCCCCGCTGTTCAGGACGGGGACGCCCGATCTGATCGGCCGGGTCTTCGTGGCGTTCCTCGGGGTGGCGACGGTCTTCGTCGTCTTCCTGATCGGGCGCGAGCTGTTCGGGTTCACGACGGGGGTGCTGGCCGCACTGATCCTCGCGGTGATGCCGTACCACGTCGGGATCACCCGTCAGGTACTCCTGGACGGTCCCGCCGTCCTCTGCATCTCACTGGCCTTCTGGATGTTCGCCCGGTACGTGCGGAACCGCCAGGTCGAGTGGCTCCTGAGCTCGGCGGCGGTCCTGGGCCTCGCTGTGCTCACCAAGGAGACCAGCATCATCGTGGCCGGGGCGTTCGTCATCTTCATCATCGTCAGCCCACAGGTGCGGCGTCCTGTGGTGACGACGGTCCTGTTCGGCGCCATCGTGCTTGTCGTGAGCCTCACGTTTCCCCTGGTGGTGTCCTTGGCCGGCCGGTCCTCCACCGGTCAGGACTACCTGGCCTGGCAGCTGACCAGATCCTCCAACCATGCGGCCCTCTTCTACTTCACCGTGGTGCCCGCCTCGATCGGCTGGCTCGTCGTCCTGGCGGCCGGGGCCGCGCTCGTGTTCCGGGTCAACTGGAACTGGCGGGTGCTCCTGCTGGTCCTGTGGGTGGTCGTGCCGGTCGTCGCCTTCGAGATCTATCCGCTGAAGGGGTTCCAGTACCTGCTTCCGGTCGCCCCGGCCATGGCGTTGCTGGCCGCCCGGGGCCTGATGACCTGGCATCTGCCGGAACGGTGGAAGGTGAAGGTCGGACCTGCGGTCCGCCCCGCCGTGGCCGCAGTGGTCGTGGCGTCCCTGCTCGTCGGGACATGGTCGACGATGTTCCCGTCCCCCAGCTCGGCCGTGCTGGCCGGCGCCGGCGGCATCCCGGGTGGCCGCGAGGCCGGCAAGTGGGTCGGAGCCCACGTGATTCCCGGGAGCGAGCTGCTCACCATCGGCCCGAGCATGGCCAACATCCTCACCTACTACGGACACCGACCGGCCCAGGGCCTGTCGGTGAGCTCGAACCCGCTGCACCGGAACCCGTCGTACACCCCCGTCTACAATCCGGACCTGAGCATCCACCGTGGGCAGTTCTCGTTTCTCGTCTGGGACGCCTACTCCGCCTACCGGTCTCCCAGCACGGCACGGCATCTGCAGATCCTCGTGGCCCTTCACCATGGACGCACCATCTACACCCAGCGGGTCGATGGAAAGCCCGTGATCGTCATCTACCAGGTGCATCCGTGATGCACCACAGGTTCTCGCGCCTGACCGCCGTCGTCGTGATCACCGCGCTCGGCGCCTTCGGCGCCGTGCTGGCCGTCCCGCCCCCGTCCGCCGGGGCGGCGACGTCGACCCAGCCGCCGCCGACCTCCGTCATCAAGCACGTCATCGTTGTGATGCAGAGCGGACACTCCTTCGACAACTACTTCGGCACCAGGCACGGCGTCAGCGGCATCCCGTCGGGCGTCTGCCTGATCCTGGTGGCGGGATCACCGGGTTGCGTCAAGCCGTACCATCTCGACCCGGGCCAGTCCCGCGCCGGCCTGAGCGACACTCTCAGCGTCACCCAGCGGTCCATCAACGGAGGGAAGATGGACGGATTCGCCCGAGCCCAGCCGAACGCGTCCATCGGTGCGACGTCGATGGGATACCTCAACCGGCAGGACCTGCCCTACTACTGGAACCTCGCCGACAGGTTCACCCTGTACGACCACTTCTTCGCCACCTCCCGGGCCGGGGCACTGCCCAACCGGGTGGCCGCCGTCGCCGGTCAGAACGGGGGGCTGACAGGCAGCACCGTCCCCACCGGGGGCATCAGCGTGCCGACGGTGTTCGACCAGCTCGACCGGGCCGGCCTCAGCTGGAAGTACTACGTGGAGAACTACAAGGGGATCCAGCAGGCCGGGACGGCGGGCCAACAGACCGAGGCGCCGGTGCTCGCCATGCCGGCCATCACCGGGGACCCCGCCCGGGCGTCGCACATCGTGGATACGAACCAGTACTTCGATGACCTGCTCGACGGCAAGCTCCCCGCGGTGTCCTATGTGGCCGGCACCGTGGACTCCGAACGTTCACCGCTCGATCCGACGCTCGGCGAGTACTTCGTCAAGTCCCTCATCAATGCCCTCATGCAGAGCTCCGCATGGAAAGACACCGTTCTCCTGCTCACCTACGACAGCAGCGGCGGATGGTACGACAACGTGCCGCCGCCCGTGATGGGAGGCGTGGCCCAGGGCATCCGTGTCCCGATGCTCATGGTGTCCCCCTTCGCCCGTGCCGGCGTGGTCGACCACTCCGTGCTCAACACCTCAGCGATCCCAGGGATGATCGACCAGATCTTCGGACTCCCCGTGCTGACCTCCCAGACGGCGGCAGCAGGCGACCTGCTGAACGGCGCCGACCTCAAGCAGGCGCCGATCGCACCCCTGATCGCGACCCAGCCCGGCGATGCCACCGTGGCTCCCCGACCTGATGTGCTCGTGGTCTACGGGCTCTACCTGTTCATGTTCCTCGCCACCGTTCTGCTCAGCTACCTCGCCTACCGGCGGTATCGACGGCCGGACGTGGCCCCGGACGGTCCGCCCGAACCGGACGTGGTCCCGCCACCGGCCGGCGAGGACAACGGCTCCGGCGAGGATGCGGACGCCGCCGTGGACCACCGTCGGGTCACGTCCACGGTGCGGGCGAGATGAGCATGGCCCGCAACCGCCGGCGGATCTGGCCGCTGATCGCGGTGGCCGCGCTGGGTGTCGCCGGACTCACCACAGCGAGTCCGGCGGGTGCCGTCACGACGAAGACGGTCGCCGTCAAGGTGGTGCCGGCGCTGGCCGGGGTCCGCTTCACGATCGACGGGCAGGTGGGCGTGACCGACGTGACGGGGCAGGCCACCGTCACCGATCCACAGCTCTCGGGTGTCGCGACGCGCCTGGTCCTGCCGGCACAGCAGATCAGCCCCACGGTCAAGGTCGCGCTGGACCGGCTCACCAACAATCCTAACCACGGCCCGTTCACGCGCCTCCTGATCGTCGAGCTCGACGTGGACCAGCTGGTGGCGGTGCGCTTCACCACGCCCCAGGGGTCGCCGTATCCGGCCAGCCATGTGACCAGTGCGGTGGTCCGCGACAGTCTGGGCCGCACGCTGCGGTGGAGTGGTGCGCAGTTGAGCGCGCCGTTCTGGTTGGCCGCCACCCGTCCGGTACGGGTGACCAGTGGCATCAAGGACCCCACCGTCGTGTACGCACTGCAGTCCGTGACCGTTGACGGCTCCTCCGTCGTCCATGCGGGACAGCAGCACTTCGCGCCGAGTGACACGAGCGTCTGGGACGTCGGGGTCACTTTGTACCCCCTCACCATTTCGGGGAACGACTTCCTGTCGGGGAACCCGGTGGGAAAGTCCGCCAAGCTGACCTACCCCGACATGCGGACCGTGGTCGTGCCGATCGGACCGACGCACAAGGTCACCGTCCCCGATCTTCCCCCGGGTGACTACCAGGTCAAGGTGTCCGGCGGCATCATCGGGACCCCAGCAGCGGTGCATCTGTCGCAGCCCAGTTCGGTCGTCTGCGTGGTCGTCACGGCCAAGGACGCCCTGGTGCTCCTGGGCGTAGGAGTGATCATCGTGGCCATCCTGGCGTGGGCCGGAGTGGTGGGCAGGCGCTGGCGCCGGCGCCGGGCCGCCGGTACGGACGAGGAAGCCGGCTCGTCGGGTCCGCCCGAGGGTGAGGACGGGGCCGAGTGGACCGATGGGGTCGGGTCGGATGCGGGGGCGGGCGACGAACGTGCGCTGGAGCGGGATGCGGTCACGCATGCGGGGTGACCGGCGGACACCCGTCCGCGTCGGCGTCGCGCTCGTGGTCGTGAGCCTCGTGCTGACCGCCTGCGGCGCATCCGGGAGCGCGTCGACGACGAACACGTCGCCGGCGACGACACCGTCGTCCTTCGCACCGGCGACGTCGGTGCCCACCGACGCGTCCCGGCCCGCGTACGCCTTCTACTACCTGTGGTGGGACACGCAGCACTGGCACGCCCGGCTCGGGCCCAACTACCCCTACTCCGAGAACCCGCTCCCTCTGCCAGTGACGCTCACGGGGGACGGTTGCACGGTCGTCAACCAGTATCCGGGCAACCAGCTCACCGATGTGCCACCCCAGCTCTGGACCCAGGACGATCCAGCTCGCATCCACACCGACGTGGAGGAGGCGGCCAGTGCCGGACTGACAGGCTTCGCCGTGGGTTGGGCCGGCACCGGCCAGCCCAACCAGACAACGACGTCGTCGGCCTTCAACCGACGCCTGGCGTCCCTCGTGGCCGCCGTCCACCAGGTCAACGCCGCCGGGACACCGTTCAAACTCTGGATCGCCTACATGTCGTCGTCGGCGAGCCGCACGCAGGACTACATGAACAACGACCTGCAGTACCTGAAGTCGACCTACGGCAAGGACAGCGCCTTCGACCATTCGAACGGAGGTCGGCCGACCCTCATCATGATGGGGTCACGCAAGTACCCACAGTATTTCCTGGACACGATCAGCAAGCGGTGGCGGCCGACCTTCTACCTGGTGGGCGACGAGAACTGGGACACCTGGAACCGGGCCAAGGCGGCCGATTTCGATGCCGACCAGTACTACTGGTCGAGTCAGAACCCGACGAAGAACCCCGGTTCGTTCGCGCTCATCAAGCAGTTGGCGGCCGAGGTGCGTTCGACCAAGAACCCCGACGGCTCGGCCAAGAAGTTCTTCAGTCCACTGGCTCCCGGGTACAACAAGGTGATCGGCGGGGGGAACTCCTGTGTGCCCCGCTCGGACGGCCGCACCATGCAGGAGCTGTACGCCGGCAACGCCCAGGCGGATCCCGACGGCTGGATGGTGATCAGCTGGAACGAGATCGACGAGGGTACCTACCTCGTCCCCATGACGCGCTACGGCAATCAGGGTCTGATGACGTTGCACGCCCTGCTGGTACCGAGCGCGGCAGGAGGTAGTTGATGCCGAGACGGACGCTGCTCATCATGGTCGCGGTGGTGGTGGTGACCGTCACCGTGGTGGCGCTCACCTCCACGGGAACCAACGTGGTTCTCCCGAGTCCCCATCCCGTGAGCTACGCCTACGCCGAGTCCGCCACCGCGGCCCGTTCGACAGCGAGTGGCGGCAAGACGACGACTTCGACGACGGCCCCCGGGGCGGCGCAGCCGTCCTCGACCGGGCCCGGCCAGCAGGTCGTCACGATCGCTCCGCCGGTCGTGCTGACCGGGTGCACGGTGTCGGTCTCCAGTCCCTTCCCTCCGAAGGGGCACACGGAACAGACGGTGACCGTCACCACCATCGCCGGTGCCGGAGTCAAGGTCGTCGCCTCCTATCCCCGGGCGACGATCGTCCACTCGGAGTTGGCGGACTCGACCGGGACCGCGGTGTTCAGCCTGGCGATCGCATCGTCGCCCGTGGGCGTGACGGTCGGAGTCACGGCCACGGTGACCTACCGCAACCAGAACCGCACCTGTCAGACCTCGTTCACCCCGGTCGCCTGAACCGACGGGTCACCGCGGGGCAGTCCCTGGTCGCGGCGCCGCCGTCAGAAGCCGAAGGCGGAACGGAGGCTGTTGGCCGACGCGGCAGCGCCGAGTTCGGGTACGCCGGCCACGTCCTCCGCGGCCTTGAGCAGGCTGTAGTGGGTGAAGGCCGTCGCCGATCGGGCGCCGTGGGCGACGTAGGGCGAGACCGCCAGCATCAGCACCCTGCTGGACACGTCACCGCTGCCCGAGCCCTCGTCCCAAACAATGAGGACCGTCAGGTGCCCGGACTGGTAGTCGGGACCGGACGTGATGATCGGCAACCACTTGGACACCCACGCGTCGCCCTGAGCGATGGAGCCGTTGTGCATGTCGTGGATCGTGTTCGGGGTCACCGTGGCGAAGGTGGGGAGTGTCCCCGCGTCGACATCGGTGAGCAGTGCGCCGGATCTGGCCGTGCCGAGCGGCACGTCGTCGACGGCGCACGACGCGCCCAGGTCCGTGTAGTACTCGGCCGGGTCGTGTCGGGCCAGAACGTCCGGGCCGCTCGTCGAGCAGTTGGACGACATCGACTCGACGTACCCCTTCCACCTCGAGGGCCCGACCTGGTTGAAGATGTTGTCGTTGGACGTCACGCAGTCGCCCGTGGGCTCGCAGTCCGATGTCCACGGCGACGAGGCGTAGGACTCACCGGACGTGGACGCCAGGTAGTTGGGGAGGGACGGGTGGGTGAGGGACCGGTAGTCCGTGGCGGCGCCACAGTTCTGGGCGATGGCGTTGAGGGTCGGAGCGGACGGGGACCCGATGATCGACGAGTAGTTCTGGTTCTCCTCGTAGATGACCAGCACCTTGCTGGTGGTCGCCGCCCCCGTGCGCTGGCCGCAGTAGGAGCTGATGGGGATCGTCACGGAGACCGTCAGGTCCTCGGTCGCCCGGCCGGCGGAGTTGACGGCCTCGAGTCCGACGACGACTGTTCCCGGGGTGGCGAAGGTGCCGCTGAGCACCGCCTTTCCGCCACCGCGGTCGACGAGTGTCAACCCGTGGGGCAGCGCGGTGGTCGCGGTGATGGCCGGGGTCGGGTCGGCCTCGGCCCGGACGACCACGCGGAACGCCTTGCCGACCTTGGCGTGCTGCGCCGGCGTGCTCTGGAACACCGGTGCCGAGGGTGTCGCGGCATCTGCCCTAGCCGCCAGGGACGCCCCGAGCGCCAGTGCGAGCACGAGGACGGCGATGGGGGTTGCGGTGCGTCGAAGCCTGCCCATGTCTCCTCCCGGGGAACGCCCACGGTGAGCCGCGCGCACCCTTGTCATGCCCCTGACGGCATCACGGCAAACCGCGCAGCCCGTCGTCGGGAACAATCAGAGCACAACGCGACGCTCACCACCAAGGCGGGTCCCGACACCGGCGACCGGCTCCGCCCGGGACGCCGTCATCGACCCCCGGGCGCCCACCGACGGGGGGCGACCGAACCGCCCCACCGGCGCAGGTGCGTGCTGCGTCGGGACCAGGTACCGGTCGTCCACACCCGGTGCCGAACCTCACCGGAGCCATTTTGCCGGGCTTCCATATCCATGTAGCTTGTCCCCTGGCTTCGAAGGGCACGACGGGGAGCGTTCGGAAACCACAAGGGTTCCTGCTTGTCACTCCCCATTGAAAGGGAAGACTGATGACTCGCAATCTCCGTAGCGACGCTGTGCCGCACACGTCCGCCAGGACGCACCGGACGCACCGGACGCACCGGACGCACCGACTGGTGCAGACCACCGTCGTGGCCGGCACCCTGGTCGCCGGACTCTGCACAGGGGCGGCGACCGCCACCCAGGCGTCAGCCACGCCCGCCCCGCACCTCATTCCCGCGGTCAAGAGCTGCCCGGCCTACACCGCGGGACTCGGGACCAACGAGGTATCGGTCTCGTTCCACTACCAGCCCGTGCTGCAGACCTGGGTGGTGCCCTCCACGGCCGTGCTCTCGTCGATCTGCGTCGACGCCAGTGGCGCCCAGGGCGGGGCCAGCCTCAGCCAGCCCGGCGGCACCGGCGGTGACGTCAACGTCGTCCCGAAGGTCGCGGTCGGCGACGCCCTGCAGATCGTCGTGGGCAAGCAGGGGCGATCCGGCGCCGGAGGGACCGGCGCGGGCGGTGGTGGAGGCGGCACCTACGTCTTCGCACCCGGCGGCACCGTGATGGCTGTGGCCGGCGGCGGTGGCGGTGCGGGAACGACAGGCAATGGCGGCGGAGGCGGTCCGAACCCCGGCAGCACCAACGGGAACGGACTCGCCGGCTCCGACGGCAACGTCTCGGGCAGCAGGGGAGCGGGCGCCACACAGTCCGCGCCCGGCGCCGCGGGGACCGGCGCGGGGACGTCCGGTGGCGGCCCGGCCACGTCGGTGACGAACCTGGCCGACGGCGGCAAGGGTGATCCCAACGGCGGTGGCGGTGGTGGTGGTGGCTACTACGGCGGTGGTGGCGGCGGCGCAGCCGCAGGCGGCGGTGGTGGCTCCAACTACGGCAACCCGGCGAACGTGCTCTCCGTCCCGTACTACCAGGGACAGTGGGTGCAGAACGGCAACGTGACCATCTGGTACCAGAGCAACGAGCCCGTCACCTGCACGCCGCAGCCCCAATGCAACGAGAACCCTTCGAGCCCGAGCACCGGGTACTGGCTCGGGGCTACCGACGGCGGCATCTTCTCGTTCGGAAGCGCGCAGTTCCACGGATCCCACGGCGGGTCCCGGCTCAACCAGCCGATCGTCGGCATGGCGTCGGCGACCCCGGCGAACGGCTCGCCGGCGAACGGCTACTGGCTGGTGGCGTCCGATGGCGGCATCTTCAACTACGGGGCGGTCGGGTTCTACGGCTCGGCCGGTGGCATCCCCCTCGCGCAGCCGATCGTGGGGATGGCCCGGACACCGGACGGCAAGGGCTACTGGCTGGTCGCCTCCGACGGTGGCATCTTCTCCTACGGGGACGCCCAGTTCTACGGCTCGACCGGCAACATCCACCTCAACAAGCCGATCGTCGGGATGGCCGCCACCCCGTCGGGGGAGGGCTACTGGCTGGTCGCCTCCGACGGTGGGGTCTTCAGCTTCGGTGACGCCGTGTTCGGTGGGTCCATGGGCGGCAAGTCGCTCAACCGCCCCATCGTCGGCATGGCGTCGGACCCGGTGGCGCCCGGCGCCTACTGGCTGGTCGCCTCCGACGGTGGCATCTTCTCCTTCGGCGGCGCGCCGTTCTTCGGCTCCACCGGCGGGATCACCCTCAACAAGCCGATCGTCGGCATGGCGGCGTCGCCCGACGGAGCGGGTTACCGGTTCGTCGCCTCCGATGGCGGAGTCTTCTGCTTCGGGGACGCCCTGTACTACGGCTCCACCGGTGGGATCACCCTCAACAAGCCGGTAGTGGCCATGGCGGACGCCTGATCCCCAGGGATCACCCCGGCGTGGGGGGGGGGGGGGGGGCCCCCCCCCCCCACCCCCCCCCCCGCCCCCCCCCCCCCCCCCCACGCCCCCCCCCCCGGGGAGGGGGGGG
>CAZULR010000010.1:0-9687 GCA_964621235.1 uncultured Acidimicrobiaceae bacterium | reverse complement strand
CACCGCGAACGTCCCGACGACCTGGCCACGCCAACCCCATCGAGTGCACCACCGTGGACGATCGGGGGCGGATTCTCCCGGTCCGTGACCCTCTCCCTACGGAGAGGCGGGCCAGCGCCGGCTCGGTTGCCCGTCGGATCCTGACCCCCTACGGTGGCTCCGGGCCCGGGTCTCCCGCGGCCCGGAGACGCAGTAAGGGCAGGGTGGTTGGGCGTGCGGAAGTCCATCGGCGTGATCGTCGTCACCATGGTTGTCCTCGCGGGAGCGGGGATGGTGCACCAGCCGGACGCGTTCGCGTCAGGCACGCCCCCGACCGAGCCAGGGACCATCACGGTGTCGGCGGTGACCTCCACGTCCGCCACCCTCACCTGGGCCCGATCGACGGACCCCCTGGGCATCGAGGGCTACCGGGTGTACCGCACGCTCTCCGGTCATGCGAAGGAATTGATCGCCACCACCGACGACCTCCCCACCTACACCGCGGTCTCTCTGCGGAGCAACGCCCACTACACCTTCGGCGTGACAGCCATCGACGTGGCCGACAATGAATCGGCCGTACAGACAACCACGGTGACCACCGCCACCAGCACGGACGACAGTGTCCCTGTGGCTCCTTCCAGCTCCAGCGTCACGATCAAAGCGTTCTCGTCGACTCGGCTCGACATGGTGTGGGCCGCGTCGCCGTCCACCAACGTCGCCTACTACGAGGTCTTCCGGGCCGGAGCCCTGGTGGCGACGATCGACCAGCCCAACCCCCCGCGCTACTCCGACAACGGCCTGACCCCCTCGACCACCTACAGCTACACCGTGGACGCGGTCAGCTCGGACGGCGTCCACTCCGCACTGACCACTCCCAAATCGGGCACGACCACGGCAACCGGTGTCGTACTCGTCGCCCGGGGCCCCGTCGTCTCCGACGTCACCGCCACCGCCGCGGTCATCTCGTGGTGGACCAACATCAAGACCGACGGGGTCCTCACCGTCGGTGCCCGGAACCTCAAGGACGGGGCCGGGGACGTCCAGCACCACAAGGTCTCGGTGTCCGGTCTCGCCCAGGCCGCCACCACTCCGTACACCGTGTCGGGCACCGACCCCATCACCGGCCAGTCGGGCAGCGCCACGGGATCGGTGACCACGGCGGCCACGGCCGGCTCGACGTTCAGTTTCGCGGCCATGGGCGACTACGGCGGAGGCGGGACCGGAGAGATCCAGAATGCCGCCAACATCGGCACGGCTGGCACGCAGTTCATCCAGACCCTCGGGGACAACATCTACCCGTCCGCCGGACTGCCTGATCCCGACTTCACCACCACCTACTCGGACTTCGACACCCACTTCTACAAGGAGATGGGTCCGGACGTGAGCACCCAGGCGTTCTTCCCGGCCAACGGCAACAAGGACTACTACTCCAACGGCCAGTTCTGGGTGAACTTCCCCATGCCGGGCACCAATCACGAGTGGTACAGCTACAACTGGGGCGATGCCCACTTCTCCGTCATCGACAGCGAGCAGCCCATGGGCCCAGGTTCGGCGCAGTACGAGTGGCTCCAGTCCGACCTGGCGGCCAACCAGAGTGAGAAATGGCGGATCATCGCCATCCAGCGTCCGCCCTACAGCTCGACATCGTCCAACTCCAGTTCGCAGTCGGCCCAGGGTCTCATCCCAATGTTTCAGGGCTACCGGGTGAACCTGGTGCTGTCGGGCAACAGCCACAACTACGAGCGCTCCTACCCACTGGTGAACGGGGTGCAGGACGACGCCAACGGGATCACCTACATCGTCTCGGGTGCCGGAGGCGCCGGGTTCGACACGTTCGACGACGCCACCTATCCCGAACCGGCCTGGAGCGCGTTCCGCGAGTCCGACTACTACGAGTTCGCCAAGGTAACCGTGTCCCCCACCTCCATCCAGGAACAGGCCATCCGGGCCGACACCGATCTGCCGATCGACTCGACCACCATCAACCCGCTCCCGGCCGACACGACGGCGCCGGCCGCCCCAACCGGTCTGGCCGAGTCCGGCGCCACCACCACGTCGGTCCCGCTCTCCTGGAACCCCAACGACGTGAGTGATGGGGTGACGGGCTACTACATCTACCGGAACGGGACGAAGATCGGATCGACCACGGGGACCGGCACCTCTTTCACCGACACCACCGTGGCCCCGGCCACGAACTACCAGTACACCGTCAAGGCGGTGGACGGGGCCGGCAACCTGTCGCCGGCCAGCCAACCCGACTCGGTGACCACGCCGTCGGGGTCCCAGGCCCGGCTGGTCCAGTCCACCGGCGCCACCGAGACGGGGACGGCCACTTCGCTGACCGCCACCTTCGCCACCGCCACCGGCCCGGGCGATCTGTTGGTGGTGTCGGCCAGCGAGTACGTAGGTTCCACCAACCACATCACCTCGGTCACCGACACGGCCGGAAACACGTGGACCAAGCTGCTCGACACCTACTCGACCGGCCACCTCTCGGACGGTGCACTGTGGTATTCGGCCGACGCCGACCCGACCACCGCCGTGACCGTGCACACGGCGTCCGCCGCGACCATCTCCCTCTCGGCCCAGGAGTTCTCCGGGGTGGCCACGACCGACCCGGTCGACGGCTCGTCGGCCACCTCGGGCACCGGGACGGCGGCCGCCACGGGGGGCGTCACGCCCTCGAGCTCCAGTGACCTGGCCGTCGGATTCGTCGCCGGACACGCCAGCGCCCAGTCCATCACCGTGACCGCCCCCGGCTTCACGGGCCAGGCCCAGCAGAACTCGGGCACCACCACCTCGGTCGTGGTGGGCACCCGGGCGCTGAGCTCCCTGACATCCGAGACCTTCACCGCCACGTTGCCCAAGACCATGTACTGGACGGCCGGCCTGGCGCTCTTCAAGGCAGCCTCCGGCTCCCCGCCGCCCCCCGACGACTTCTCCATCAGCGCCTCGCCCGCCTCGGGAACCGCCGTGGCCGGATCGTCGACCACGTCGACCATCTCGACCGGTGTGACCAGCGGCGTGGCCCAGTCAGTGGCCCTGTCCGCCACCGGCGCCCCGACCGGCGCCCTGGTGTCCTTCGCCCCACAGACGCTGACGGCGGGAACCGGGACGTCGACCATGACCGTCACCACATCGACCGCGACCCCGGTCGGCACCTATCCGATCACGGTGACCGGTACGGGGGCGTCCGCCACGCACAGCACCACGTTCAGCCTGACGGTCCCCGGCACCTCAGGCACCCCACCCGCATTCGTGCAGTACGCCGGTGGCACCGAGACGGCCTCAGCCACGTCAGTGAGCGGTTCCTTCCCGAACCCCACGACCGGTGGAGACCTGCTCGTGGCGGCGATCAGCGAGTACACCGGTGCGTCAAACCTCATCACCTCGGTGACCGACACGGCCGGGAACACGTGGACCCGGGTGGCCAGCTACAACTCGTCGGGCCACAGCTCGGACGGCGAGGTCTGGTATTCGGCAGGCGCCCGGGCGACCACCTCGGTCACGGCCCACGCCGCCTCGGCGACGTCGATGAGCCTCGTCGTCCAGGAGTTCTCCGGAGTGGCCGCGACGAGCCCGGTGGACACCGCCGCCGGCACCTCCGGCACGGGGACGGCGGCGGCCTCGGGATCGACCGCCTCGTCGACCACCCACGACCTGGCGGTGGGATTCGTCGCCGGCCACGGTAACGGCGAGTCCATCGCCGTGACCTCGCCGGGCTATGTGACTCTGCCCCAGCAGACCTCGACCGGCTCGATCACCACCGTCGTGGCGGGCTACCAGGTCCTCGGCTCGCCGACCTCGACCGCCTTCGCGGGGTCCTTCTCGACGGCCATGTACTGGGCGGCCGGTGTGACCCTGTTCCGGCCCGCATCCTGAGACTCGACCACGCGGCCTGACCGATCGCCGCGAACCCCGGTCGCCCGACACCGTCGATGCCCGCGCCACCCGGCGATCTCCCACCTCCGAGCTCCGAGGAGCCTCCCGGAGGCCCGGGGCGCAGACGGCGTGCACCGGCCTCCGGCACCGCCCGACCGGTCACCGTGACGGCCCGAGATCAGCCTCCGGAACCGAAGATGGCGATGCCCGCCGCCCAGTACATCGCCGTCGTGAACGAGCCGGAGTAACTCTGCGGACCGGGAGAGCCCAGGACCTGATAGCCCGTGACGATCGTGGCGATGCTGCCAGTGGTCGTCTGCTGGGCCTGGTTGGTGAAGCCGGGCGATGTCACGGTGATGGGTTGGGCGGTGGTGTGGCCGGCGACGAACCCGACAGCCAACTCGTTGGCCGCCGTCGAGGCCACCGTCCCGGAGCTGGCCGCCGTGCCGGTGCTGGACGTGCCGGAGGACACGACCAGCGGACCGGTGGTGGCGAGTCCGGCGAACTCCTGGACCTCGAAGCTCACGAACGCCGCCGCGGAGTTGTGGACCGTCACGGTCGCCGTGGGCGACGCGTTGGCGGCGTACCACATCTCACCATTCGAGTTGTGTGACGGGGTGTCGTACGAGCCGACCAGCTTCCACGTATTGCCCGCCGTGTCGGTTACCGAGGTGATGTGGTTGGTGGCCCCGTTGTATTCACTGGCCGAGAGCACCAGCAGGTCCCCACCGGCCGTCGGCGCGGGGAAGGACCCGGACAGGGACGTGTTCGACGCCGCCTCGGTGGCGCTCGCCGACTGCACCAGGTGGGGGACGACGGCCAGCGCGGTGATGGTCAGGCTGAGGGTCGTCGAGTGGGTGGGCGTGCCGCTGCCACCACCCGTACCGGTCACCGTGATGACGAAGGTCCCGGTGACCGATGCCGACGTGATGACCTGCATGACCGAGCTCCCGCCCGAGGTCACCGACGAGGGGGTGAACGACAGCGAGGCCCCGGTCGGCAGTCCGGTGGCCGACAGGGCCACCGTCTGGGGACCGTTGATCGCCGTGGTCGTGATGCCGGTGGTGGCCGTGCCGCCCGCGGTCACCGTGGCCGACGGTGGCGACGCGGCGATGGTGAAATCTGGCGGCGGAGGGGCGGCGGCGATCGACAGCGTGAAGCTCTGGCTGGCCGGAGTGCCGTAACCGTTCGTGGCCGTGACGGTCAACGGATAGGAGCCGCTCGAGCCGGCCGCCGGCGTGCCGGCCAGCGTGGCCGTCCCGTCACCGTTGTCGGTGAACGTCACGCCATTTGGCAGGGTCGAGGTGCCAACGGTCAGCCCGATGGGGGTGCTCCCGGTGGCCACGACGGTGAACGTGCCCGGGGCGCCGACGGTGAACGTGGTGGTGTTCACCGAGGTGATGGTCGGCGGTGTACTGATCACCAGCTGGAAGGTGACGGTATGGGTGTCGGTCACCCCGGTGCCGGTCACCGAGATCGTGTAGGAGCCCGGCGTCGTTCCGGCGGCCGGGGTGATGACGAGGAGCGAGGACGCGCCGGAGCCCAGCGACTGGGGCGTGAACGACGAGGTGGCGCCGGCGGGCAGGCCCGTGGCACTGAGACCAACCGTCTGCGACGCACCCACGGTGTCGGTGGTCGTCACGGTGATGCTGGTGGGCGACCCGGCCAGCGCCGGGATCGACGCCGGGACCCCGAGCGCGAAGTCGCTCGGGAGCGCGTCGACGACCAGGATGAAGCTCTGCGTGCCCGGGGCACCCGCCCCCGACGCGGTGACGGTCAAGGGATAGGAGCCACTCGAGCCGACCGCCGGCGTTCCGGCCAGCGTGGCCGTCCCGTCGCCGTTGTCGGTGAAGGTCACCCCACCGGGCAGCGTCGAGCTACCGATCGAAAGCGACGGCGTCGGAACTCCGCTCGTGGTCACGGTGAAGGACCCGGCCGTGGCCTCGGTGAACGTGGTGGTGTTGGTCGAGGTGATGGTGGCCGGCGTGTCGACGGTCAGGTTGAAGGTCAGCGTGTGCGACGTGGCGGTGCCGGTTCCCGTCACCGTGATCGGGTACGTGCCCGCCGGTGTGGCCGAAGTCGTGGCGATGGTCATCGTGGACGACCCGTCCGATGCGATCGTGGCCGGCGCGAACTGGGCGCTCGCCCCGCTGGGCAGTCCGGTGGCCGTGAGCCCCACCGTCTGCGGGCCACCGGAGGTGGTCGATGTGGTGATCCCGGCCGTGGCCGGCGATCCGACGACCGCCGTCCCTGACGCCGGCGACGCGGAGATCGAGAAGTCCCCGGCGGGTGGCGGCGCGGCGCCCGCCTCGAACAGGGCGATGCCCGCCGCCCAGTACATGCCGGTGGTGAAGGTCCCGGCGTAGCTCTGGGCCCCGACCGACGGAAGCGCCTGATACCCGGAGACCACCGACACCTTGCTCGGACTCGACGTCGTCACCGGGGACTCGTTCGTGAATCCCGGCGACGTCACCGACATGCCCTGAGTCGAGCTGTGGCCGGCGATGAAGCCCACGGCCAGCTCGCCGGTCGATCCCGGAGTGACCGGTCCGGAGGACGCCGAGGTGCCGGTGGCCGCCGAGCCCGCGGAGGTGTCGAGGAAGGGACTGGTGGTGGCCACGCCACTGAACTCCTGGAGTTGGAGGGCCACCGTGGAGGCCCCGGTGGTGACCGTGACGCTCTGGACCGAGGCGGCGTCGGGGGCGTACCAGAGCTCACCGTCAGAGTTCTGGCCCGAGACGGACTTGGACATGACCTTGATCCACGAATTCCGGCCATCGGACACGGCGGTGATGGGCTTGCTGGCCCCGGTGAGGACGCTGGCCGACAATACGAGCAGGTCCCCGGGCGTACTGGCCGCCGGCAGGGCGACGGTCGTGGTCGAGGAGCCGGCGACCTGCACGAGGGCGGGCCCTGACGGAGCGGCGGGTGTGGTCACGGTGACCGGGGGCGAACTCTGGCTCGAGACGTTGCCGGCGCCGTCGCGCGCGTCGATCGTGTACGAGTACACCTTGGACGCCGTCGCCGACGTGTCCGAATACGTCGTCGCCGTGCCGGAGGTGGTGGCCAGCAGGGTCCCGTTGCGATAGATGTCGTATCCGGTGACCCCGGTGTTGTCGCTGGACCCGGTCCAGGACAGGTCGACCAGCGACGAGGAGACGGCCGTGGCCGACAGACCGGTGGGCACGCTGGGTGGCGACCTGTCCACGGTCCAGGTGGCGGTGGCCGCCGTGGCCCCGCTGCCGGTCACGGTCACGGTGTGGCTGCCGTCGGCCAGTCCGTAGTACGAGACGGGGCTCGTGCATCCGGAGGCCGTTCCGCCGTCCAACGAGCAGGTGAAGGAGGAGACTCCGCCGCCGGCGTGGAAGGTGATCGATGCCGTGGTGGAGCTCGTCAGCGCCGGCGGCGAGGAGTCGATCACGGTCACCGGTGTCGACGTCCCCGAGTAGGTGTAGGTCTGCTGGTCGAAGGTCTGACCGGCGGCGTTGACCGGCGTCACGGTCACCTGATTGCCGTTGATCGAGACCTGGAGGTAGTTGTAGACCTGGGCCGCGGACTGCGGTGTGGGGACGCCGGCTCCGCAGGCGCTACCGGAGTTGCTGGTCGGGCTCCAGCCGATGGCGTAGATGGAGCCGGTGCTGGTGAAGCCGGAGCAGGCACTGCCACCCGAGACCGGCTCGAGGATGCCTCCGCCACCACCCGTCACATAGTTGACGATCTGGCCGTTCTGCTGGTAGTTAGCCGGCGCGATGCGCTGGTAGGTGTGGGCGTGACCGTTGAAGGCGAGCTGCACTCCGTTGGCCGCCAGAAGTGCCTCGAGGCTGTTGGGATTGGAGGCGGTGTTCTCCAAGCTCGTGTCGCTGCTCTGGGTGGAGTTGTCCGAGCGGAGCGGGTAGTGGAACACCGCCATCTTGATGGCATTCGGATGGCTGGCCAGGTCGGCGGCCAGCCACTGGTACTCGGGCGAACTGGTCGTCCAGTGGGCATCGTGGTCGACCTGGTACATGTTGCTGGTGCCCACGTTGCCGTCGGCCCACGCCGCGTCGATGACGTAGATCCGGGCGTTGCCGTCGGAAACGGCGTACCACGCCTCAGGGTAACTGGCGGCCGCAGTGCCGTCGGCGGGGAAGGCCGGGTACGAGTCGTAGCCGTAGACCCCGTTCGAGGACTGGGCTATGTTGCCTTCCGGCCAGTTGTGGAGGCCGACGGTGTTCTGTCCGTGGTTTCCCTCCCCGGCGTAGACCGGCAGGCCGCCCGTCTGCGGCCAGTAGGAGGGCCCGAAGATGTTGCTGACCTCCGATCCGGTGTTCTGGAGATCGCCGTAGTTGGCCTGGGTGCCCCCGCTGTAGGCCACATCGCCGGCGGTCACGACGAACCTGGCCCCGGCGGTGCTGGCCGACTGCCCGATGAGCGAATCGATCGCCGCCTGGTCCGTGTTGAGATTTCCGGCGAAGGCCGTGCCGGACGAGTACTGGGTCTCTCCGAGGTCGCCGACGACGTCGAAGGTCAACGGCGCGGACGTCCCGACCGGGTCCAGCGTGGTGAACGACTGGGTCGGGTTGGAACCCAACAGGTCGACCGAGCCGGGACCGAGGGGTCGGTAGCAGTACATGGTGCCCGGTGACAGGCCGGTGATCACCACCGTGGACTGGTACTCGTTCGAGCCCGAGACCACCGTGTAGGCGGATCCGGTGATGCTGGTCGGGGTGCCCGCAGCGGGATACGAGTTCGGGAGCGTGGCCGGCACCGGCGTCGTGTGGGCCGCACAGCTGCCGAGCGGACCCCACTGGAGTGATCCGGGGGACGTCACGTTGGAGACCGAGGTGGCCCAGTTGACATCGGCCGAGGTCTGGGTGAGATCGGTGACGTACGGCGCTCGCAGCAGCGTCGAGTTGTAGCCGGAAAACGGGGTCACGGAGATCGGTCCGGGACCGGCGGCGAACGCCAGGCGGACCGGGACCACGATGGCTGCAGCCGTGGCTGCCGCCACGATGAGCACCCTCGGTACAACTCGCCGTCCGCCCCTCCACCCATGGGCTGATTGGCCGCGCACGCCTCGCCTCCTTGCGCCCCCCGGGGGGAATGTACATCGGGGATGACGAGGGCTGGGGGAGCAACCCATCGCCGCAGGTCCAGACCGTGCACCCGCGGTTCCAGCCGCGAGGCGGGGTGAAATTCCAGGAGCCCGTGAGTCGTTTCGACCCCCCAGGGGGCCCCGTCCCGACCGGTCGCCTCCCCAGTACGCCGCCCCGGAGACCGCGCAGCTCCTCCGTGCGAAGATCCATCCGGAAACGGAGGCTGCCATTTCCCTCGCCCGGGACCGCATCAACCGCGGCGCGGACGCCGGCTCGGGCTCGCTGCGCCACCGGGGTGGCTCCGCCACATCGGGGTGGTCCGGGCCCACCCCGGCCGGCGGGTCGTCCTGCCCGTGGCCGGAACCGACGTGCGGATCCTCGGCGTCGACGGGTCGCCGCTCCGCCACCTGACCCTGGACACAACAAAGGACTACCAGCCACAGCTGTGACCGGTAGTCCCTGGTTGTCTACGATGTCGCGAGACATCTGTCTCCGATGTCTCGCGACATCACAAAAACGCGCGCTCGGCAGGATTCGAACCTGCAACCTTCTGATCCGTAGGTCTGCCCGGCCGATGCACCGTGAGTACCTGACACTAGCCAACAGCGGCCAATAAGGCCACTGAACTGGTCGTTCGCCCCAATCCAACTAACCATGACTAGCCACGAGTACCCGTCAGTATCCAGCTTTTCCGAACGGGATGTTCTCAAGGTTGTTCTCACAGCCGACCCGAAGGTTTGATCAGAAGGTT